>NZ_JBQTHF010000001.1:0-98971 GCF_052390155.1 Actinokineospora sp.
AGGAGCGGTTCCGTGCGGTGGCGGGCAGTGTGGACGTGGTGTTGAACGCGTTGGCTGGGGAGTTCGTGGACGCGTCGCTGCGGTTGTTGGCCCCGGGCGGTCGTTTCCTGGAGATGGGCAAGACCGATGTTCGCGCGGCGGGTGCGGGGTATCGGGCGTTCGACCTGAGCGAGGCCGGACCGGACCGGACGCAAGAGCTGCTGGTCGAGTTGATGGCCCTGTTCGACCGGGGCGCGCTGCGGGAACTGCCGGTGGCGGCGTGGGATGTGCGGCAGGCGCGCGCGGCGTTCCGGTTCATGAGCCTGGCCAAGCACGTCGGCAAGATCGTGCTGACCATTCCGTCCACTTGGGACCCGAACGGCACGGTGCTGATCACCGGGGGGACGGGTGGTCTCGGCGCGGAGTTGGCCCGGCACCTGGTGGCGGCGCGGGGCGTGCGGCACCTGGTGTTGGTGTCGCGGCGCGGGCTGGACGCGCCGGGTGCGGTGGCGCTGCGGGCGGAGTTGACCGCGTCGGGTGCGGAGGTGGTGATTGCCGCCGCTGATCTGGGTGTGCGGGAGTCGGTCGCCAGTGTCGTGGCGCTGGTGTCCGCCGCGCATCCGTTGACGGCGGTGGTGCACGCGGCGGGTGTGCTCGACGACGGGCTGGTCGGGTCCATGACGCCGGAGCGGCTGGCGGGGGTGTTGCGGGCGAAGGTGGACGCGGCCTGGCACCTGCACGAGCTGACGTCCGGTTTGGATCTCGCCGGGTTTGTGTTGTATTCCTCGCTGTCGGGAGTGTTGGGCGGTTCGGGGCAGGCCAATTACGCCGCGGGCAACACCTTCCTCGACGCGCTTGCCGCGTACCGGCGCGGGTTGGGGCTGTCCGGGGTGTCGGTGGCATGGGGCGCGTGGGCCCAGGGCGGCGGGATGACCAGCGCACTGTCCGATGTGGACATGGCACGGATGGCGCGGTCCGGCCTGCCCGCGTTGTCGGTGGCGCGGGGGTTGGCGATGTTCGACGCGGCGACCGTGTCCGAAGCGTCGATGGTGGTCGCGGCGACCGTCGACGCGCGTGCGCTGGGGGAGCGATCGGACGTGGCGGCGGCGCTGCGCGGCCTGGTCCGCGCCCCGCGCCGGGCGGCAGCCAACAGCGGCGGTTCGTCGCTGGTCGGCCGGTTGGGCGGGCTGGACGCGGGGGCGCGGCTGGGGGCGCTGGTCGAGGTGGTGGGTGCTGAGGCCGCCGCCGTGCTGGGCTACGAGTCCGCCGTCGAGGTCGACCGCTCGTTCAAGGAGTTGGGGTTCGACTCGCTGACGGCGGTGGAGTTGCGCAACCGGCTCGCCACGGTGGCAGGGGTGCGGCTGCCGCCCACGCTCGTGTTCGACTACCCGACCGTGACGGTGCTGGCCGGGCACCTCTTGGCCGAACTGTTCGGTTCCGACACCGTTTCCGTGCGGGCGGCCGCGCCCACCCGGGTGGTGGACACCGACCCCGTGGTGATCGTGGGGATGGCGTGTCGGTTCCCGGGCGGGGTCGGGTCGCCGGAGGAGCTGTGGCGGCTCGTCGTCGAGGGGCGGGACGGGATCACCGACTTTCCCACCGATCGCGGGTGGGACGTGGCGGACCTGTACGACCCGACCGGTGTTCGGGCGGGGAGTTCGGCGACGCTGGCGGGCGGGTTCCTCGCTGAGGCAACGGGTTTCGACGCGGGATTCTTCGGCATCTCGCCGCGGGAGGCGCTGGCGATGGACCCGCAGCAGCGGGTGCTGCTGGAGACGGCGTGGGAGGCGGTGGAGCGGGCCGGAATCGACCCCGGCGGGTTGGCCGGGACGTCGACGGGGGTGTTCGTCGGCGCGGCGAGCGCGGAGTACGCGTCGCTGCTGCCCGGGGGTCCGGCGACGGAAGGGTTTGTGCTCACCGGGAACACGGCGAGTGTGCTGTCCGGGCGGATCGCGTTCACCCTCGGGCTGGAGGGGCCCGCGTTCACTGTGGACACCGCGTGCTCGTCTTCGCTGGTGGCGCTGCACTTGGCGGGTCAGGCGCTGCGCCGCGGGGAGTGTTCGCTGGCGCTGGTCGGCGGGGTCGCGGTGATGGCCGAGCCGTCGATCTTCGTGGAGTTCACCCGCCAGGGCGGGGTCGCGCCGGACGCGCGGTGCAAGGCGTTCGCCGAAGGTGCGGACGGCACTGGCTGGTCCGAAGGTGCTGGTGTCCTTGTGGTGGAACGATTGTCGGACGCGCGGCGCAACGGCCATCGGGTCTTGGCGGTGCTGCGCGGATCGGCGGTCAACTCCGACGGCGCGTCGAACGGGTTGACGGCGCCGAACGGTCCGGCGCAGCAGCGGGTGATTCGGCAGGCGCTGGCGGACGCGGGGCTGACGGTGTCCGACGTCGATGTGGTGGAGGCGCACGGGACCGGCACCGCGCTGGGTGATCCGATCGAGGCGCAGGCGTTGCTGGCGACCTATGGGCAGGACCGTGAGCGGCCGGTGTTGTTGGGGTCGATCAAGTCGAACATCGGGCACACGCAGGCCGCCGCCGGGGTGGCGGGCGTGATCAAGATGGTGCTGGCGATGACCGAGGGCACCGCGCCCCGATCGCTGCACCTGGACACGCCGACGACTCATGTCGACTGGGCCTCGGGTGCGGTGGAGTTGCTCACCGGCAACACCGACTGGCCGGACACGGGTCGGCCGCGCCGAGCGGCCGTGTCGTCGTTCGGGATCAGCGGCACCAACGCGCACCTGATCATCGAGGAACCACCTGCCGTGGCCGAGGCCGAGCCTGCTCGCGCGCCTGCCGTGGTTCCATGGATTCTCTCCGCCAAGTCCGATGCCGCGCTGGCCGAGCAGGTCGACCGGTTCACTGTCTACACGGGACACTCGGCGGTCGATGTCGGCTACACCCTGACCACTCGGTCCGCGTTCCGGCATCGGGCGGTCGTTCTCGCGGGCGAGGGCGGCAGCGGTGCCGTGCTGCGGGGGGTCGCGGGTGACCGCGTGTTGGCGGTGCTGTTCTCGGGCCAGGGGTCGCAGCGGCTGGGGATGGGCCGGGAGTTGGCTGCCCGTTTCCCGGTGTTCGCGGCCGCCTTCGACATTGTGCTGTCCGAACTGGACGGACATCTGACCGGCTCCCTGCGCGAGGTGGTGTGGGGTTCGGACGCGTCGGCGTTGAACGGGACCGGGTGGGCGCAGCCCGCGCTGTTCGCGATCGAGGTGGCGCTGTTCCGGCTGATCGAGTCCTTCGGTCTGGTGCCGGACTTTGTCGGCGGGCACTCGATCGGCGAGGTCGCGGCGGCGCACGTGGCGGGCGTGCTGTCGCTGGCGGACGCGTGTGTGCTGGTGGGGGCCCGGGCGTCGCTGATGGCGGGGTTGCCCGCGGGTGGGGCGATGGTGGCGGTGCGGGCGTCCGAGGACGAGGTGGTGCCGCTGCTGACCGAGGGGGTGTCGATCGCGGCGGTGAACGGACCCGTCTCGGTGGTGGTCGCGGGGGAAGAGTCGGCTGTGCTGGCGCTCGTGGAGCGGTTGGATGGTCGACAGACGTCGCGGTTGGCGGTGTCGCACGCGTTCCACTCGGCCCTGATGGAGCCGATGCTGGCCGACTTCCGGCGCGCCATCGAGGGGTTGTCCTTCGCGGAACCGCGAATCCCGATCGTGTCGAACGTGACCGGCGAGGTGGCGAAACCCGACCAGTTGTGCTCGGCCGAGTACTGGGTGCGCCACGTCCGCGAACCCGTCCGGTTCGCCGACGGTGTCGGGGCGCTGCGAGAGTCCGGTGTGGACACTGTGCTTGAGCTTGGCCCCGATGGGGTGCTGGCGGCCATGATCGCGGCCGCGGACACCGTGGTGGTGCCGCTGCTGCGCAAGGACCGGACCGAGGAACTTGCCGTGGTCACCGCGCTGGCCGGGTTGCACGTCCACGGGGTGACCGTCGACTGGGCCAGGGTGTTCGCGGACACCGGGGCGCACCGGGTCGGCCTGCCCACCTACGCCTTCCAGCGGGAGCGGTTCTGGCCGGAGCCGGTCGCCGACCTCGGGATGGCGACCGGTGACCACCCGGTGCTCGGTGCGGCGGTCGGCCTTGCCGAGGCGGGCGGCGCCGTGCTCGTCGGCCGGGTCGGGCTGCGGTCGCACCCCTGGCTCGCCGAACACGCGGTGCTGGGCTCGGTTGTCGTGCCGGACACCGCGTTCGTCGACTGGGCGGTGCGCGCCTGCGCCGAGGTGGGCTGCGATGTGGTGGCCGAGTTGACCGTGCACGCGCCGCTCGCACTGTCCGAAGAGGACTCCGTACAGCTCCAGGTCTCGGTCGGCGAGCCCGATGCGACCGGACACCGATCCGTCGGCGTGTACGCCCGGGTGGCGGACGCGCCCTGGACCCGGCACGCCACCGGCACACTGGCCACGGGGACCGCACCTGACCAGCCGAACCTGGCCGAGTGGCCGCCCGCGGGCGCGCGGCTGGCGGACGCGGCCGAGCTCGACCGGCTCCTGGCCGACCTCGATCTCGGTCCCCTGTTCCGCGGGATCGGCGGCGCCTGGCGGCTCGGCGAGGAGACCTTCTTCGACGTGGCGCTCCCGGAAACGGCGCACGCGCTCGCGGCCCGATTCGCCGTGCACCCCGCACTCTTGCAGGCCGCCGTGATCGCGGGTCTGGCCCAGCGGGCGGTCGCGGGCGATGGCGCGCTGCTGCCCGCCACCTGGCGCGGTGTCCGCGTCTCGACGTCGGGTGCGACCACGCTGCGGGTCCGCCTCGCGCCCGGGCCCGACGGCGCGCTCGCGGTGACCGCCGCCGACGCCGCGGGCGAGGTCGTGGTGACGGTCGACGCCGTGGTGGGCCGTCGAGTCCGCGCCGACGAGCTGGCGGCCGGGCGCGACGAACTGTTCCAAGTGGACTGGATGCCGTTGTCACACCACGACGACGACGCCATCGGCACGCACGGTACCGCGCACGATGTCGGGGAGCTGGCCGCGCTGGCGGTCGACGCGCCTGCCGTGGTGGTGCTGCGTGTTCACCAGGACACCGACGCGGACGTGGCCGCCGCCGCTCGCCGGACCGTCCACACCGTACTGGATGCGCTGCGAACCTGGCTGGCGGAACCGGGTTTCGCCGCGTCCCACCTCGTCGTGGTGACCAGGCAGGCCGTGGCGGCGGCGCCGGGCGAGCAGGTCGCGGGGCTCGCCGCGGCCGGAGTCTGGGGGCTGGTGCGGTCCGCGCAGGCCGAGCACCCTGGCCGGATCACCGTGGTGGACCTGGACGACGACGCCGCCGAGCAGACCCTGCCCGCGGCGATCGCGGCCGCGCGCGCCGCCGACGAACCGCAGCTCGCGGTTCGCGGTGGCCAGGTGCGCGTCGCGCGGCTGGTTCGGGCCGACACGGCCGACTCCGGCGGGGTGGACTGGGCGGCCGCGCGGGCGGGCACGGTGCTCGTCACGGGCGGCACCGGCACCCTCGGCGGCCGGTTCGCTCGCCATCTCGTTGCCGCGCAAGGTGTTCGGCACCTGCTGCTGATGAGCAGGCGCGGCCCCGAGGCGCCCGGCGCGCGGGACCTGTGCGACGAGTTGACCGCGCTCGGCGCCGAGGTCGAGGTGGTGGCCTGCGACGCCGCCGACCGGGACGCGCTGGCCGCCGCGCTGCGGGCGATCCCCGCCGACCGGCCGCTGACCGCGATCGTGCACACCGCGGGCGTGACCGACGACGGCGTCCTCGGCTCGCTCACGCCCGAGCGGATGGACCGGGTGTTCGCGCCGAAGGTGGCCGCGGCGTGGAACCTGCACGAGTCGACCCGCGACCTGGCGGCGTTCGTGGTGTTCTCCTCGGTGTCCGGGGTGACCGGCAGCGCCGGGCAGGCCAACTACGCCGCGGCGAATACGTTCCTGGACGCGCTGGCCGAGCACCGCCGCGCCCGCGGGCTGCCCGCCACCTCGCTCGCGTGGGGACTGTGGGCCGAACGCAGCGGCATCACCGACATCCTGGACGACGCCGACTTCGCCCGGCTGCGCCGCCAAGGTGTCCGCCCACTGTCCACTGAGGAGGGTCTGCGGCTGTTCGACACCGCGTGCGGAGCCGGTGCGGCACTGCTCGTTCCCGCGCCGCTGGACCTGCGAGTGCTCGCCGCGGACGACGTGCCCGCGCTGCTGCGCGCGCTCGTTTCCCGACGTGCCACCAGTTCGCCGCGCTCGTCGGCGCCCGATCTGCGGGCGCTGCTGTCGGGGCGGACCGCGGCCGAACAGGAAACCGTGCTGCTGGGCGCGGTCCGCGCGCACACCGCGACGGTGCTCGGCCACGCCTCGGCGGGCACGGTCGAGTCCGACCGCGGGTTCGTGGACCTCGGCATGACCTCGCTGTCCGCGGTCGAACTGCGCAACCGGCTCGCCGTCGACACCGGCCTGCGACTGCCCGAGACGGTCACCTTCGACCACCCCACGCCGATCGCGCTGGCGCGGTACCTGCTGGCCGAACTCGGCGCCGACGGCATGCGGGCGCCCGCGCCCGTGCTCGCCGAACTCGAACGGCTGGAGGCCGCCGTGACCAGCACCGCGCTCGACCCCGACACCGTGGCCAGACTGCTGACCCGGTTGACCGCCGTGCAGTGGAAGTTGGAGGAGCGGGCCGGGGCGCCGACCGACGATCTCGATCGGACCGAACTCGCCGTGGCGAGCGACGACGAGATGTTCGCCCTCATCGACAAGGAACTCGGACTCGACTGACGCGACCAGCAAGCCCCGTCGACAGTCTCCTTCCGAACCGCGAGGAACCAGCCATGAGCACCACCGAAGACAAGCTCCGCGAGTACCTCAAGCGGGTCACCGACGACCTGCGGCTCGCCCGCAGGCGGTTGCGCGCGGCGGAGGCGAAGGACCGGGAGCCGATCGCGATCGTCGCCATGGCGTGCCGCTACCCCGGTGGAACCCGCTCGCCGGAGGAGCTGTGGCGGCTGCTGGTCGAGGGCGGCGACGCGGTGTCCGCGATGCCCGCCGACCGCGGGTGGGACGTCGAGTCGGTCTACGACCCCGATCCAGACCGGCCGGGCAAGTCCTACAGCCGGGAGGGCGGATTCCTCCGTGACGTCGGTGCGTTCGACGCGGAGTTCTTCGGCATCTCGCCGCGCGAGGCGGTGGCGATGGACCCGCAGCAGCGGCTGCTGCTGGAAACGGTGTGGGAGGCCGTGGAGTGCGCCGGGGTGGACCCGAAGTCGTTGCGCGGCAGCGACATCGGCACGTTCATCGGTGCGGGCAACTCCAGCTACGACACGTTGACGGGGTCCATGGAGTCGGCCGAGGGCTATTCCGTGACCGGCGTCGCGTCCAGTGTGCTCTCCGGGCGGGTGGCGTACGTGTTCGGCCTGGAGGGGCCCGCGGTCACCGTGGACACCGCGTGTTCGTCGTCGCTGCTGGCGATTCACCTCGCGGCGCAGGCACTGCGCGGCGGCGAGTGTTCGATGGCGCTCGCGGGCGGCGTCGCGGTGATGGCGACCCCGGCGGAGTTCGTGGCGTTCTCCCGCCAGCGCGGACTGGCGCCGGACGGCCGGTGCAAGGCGTTCGCCGCCGCCGCCGACGGGGTCGGCTGGGGCGAGGGCGTCGGCGTGCTGCTGCTGGAGCGGCTCTCCGACGCCGAGCGCCTGGGGCACCCGGTCCTGGCGGTCGTCCGCGGCTCGGCGGTCAACCAGGACGGCGCGAGCAGCGGTCTCACCGCGCCCAACGGCCCGTCGCAGCAGCGGGTGATCCGGGCGGCGCTGGAGAACGCCCGGCTGACCGCCGACCAGGTCGACGTGGTCGAGGCCCATGGCACCGGTACCCGGCTGGGCGATCCGATCGAGGCGCAGGCGCTGCTCGCGACCTACGGCCAGGACCGCGCCACGCCGCTGCTGCTCGGCTCGGTGAAGTCGAACATCGGGCACGCCCAGGCCGCGGCCGGGATGGCCGGTGTCATCAAGATGGTGCTGGCGATGCGGCACGGCCTGCTGCCGAAGACGCTGCACGTCGACGCGCCGACGTCCCGAGTGGACTGGTCGGCGGGCGCCGTCGAACTGGTCACGGAGAACACGCTGTGGCCCGCCACGGACGGACCGCGTCGGGCGGCGGTGTCGTCGTTCGGGATCAGCGGCACCAACGCGCACGTGGTGCTGGAGCAGGCGCCCGCGGTCGCCGAACCCGCCGGCACGTCCGTCGTCTCGCCCGCGGTGGTGCCGTGGGTGGTGTCGGCCAAGTCCGATGCCGCGCTGTCCGGGCAGCTCGACCGACTGCTGACGCTCACCGACGTGTCCACTGTGGACGTGGGATACTCGCTGGCCGTCGGCCGGTCGGCGTTCGAGCACCGCGCGGTGCTGCTGGCCACCGAGGAGGGCATGGTGGCGGCCGCGCGCGGCACGGCGGGCGCGCCCTCGCTGGCGGTGCTGTTCGCCGGGCAGGGCTCGCAGCGGCTGGGGATGGGTCGGGAACTGGCCGACCGGTTCCCGGTGTTCGCCGACGCCCTGAACGCCGTACTGTCCGAATTGGACGGACAACTCTCCGGGTCGCTGCGCGAGGTGGCCTGGGGCGAGGACGTGGAGTCGCTGCACCGCACCGAGTTCGCCCAGCCCGCGCTGTTCGCCCTTGAGGTGGCGCTGTTCCGGCTGGTGGAGTCCTTCGGCGTGCGGCCGGACTACGTGGTCGGGCACTCGTTCGGCGAGATCGCCGCCGCGCACGTGGCCGGGGTGTTCTCGCTGGCCGACGCGTGCACGCTGGTGGCGGCACGCGCGCGGCTGGTGCAGGCGCTGGCCGCGGGCGGGGCGATGGTGGCGGTGCACGCGGCCGAGAGCGAGGTCGTGCCGCACCTGACCGCGGACGTCTCGATCGCGGCGGTCAACGGACCGGCGTCGGTGGTGGTGGCCGGGGTCGAGGCAGCGGTCCTGGAGCTGGCGAGCCGGTTCGAGGCGTTGGGGTGCAAGACATCCCGGCTGTCGGTGAGCCACGCGTTCCACTCGCCGCTGATGGAGCCGATGCTGGTCGAGTTCCGCCGGGCCATCGAGGGTCTGTCGTACACCGAGCCGCGGATTCCGGTGGTGTCGAACCTGACCGGTCGGGTGGCCGCGGGCGAGCTGTGTTCGCCGGACTACTGGGTCCGCCACGTCCGGGAGGCGGTGCGGTTCGCCGACGGGGTCGCCACCCTGCGGGACGCGGGTGTGTCGGCGTTCCTCGAACTGGGTCCGGCGGGTGTGCTGTCGGCGATGGTGCGGGAGTCGCTGCCCGCCGACGCCGTGGTGGTGCCCGCGCTGCGCGCCGACCGAGGAGAAGAGGTCGCGGCCGTCACCGCGCTGGCCCGGCTGCACGTTGCCGGGGTGCCGGTGGACTGGACCGGGGTGTTCGCCGACACGGGCGCGCGCCGGGTCGACCTGCCCACCTATGCCTTCCAGCACACCAGGTTCTGGCCCGAGGCAGGCGAAGCGGACACCGGGGACAGCGGCGGTGCCGAGTTCTGGGGCCTGGTCGACCGCGGGGACCTGGACTCCGTGGCGTCGCTGCTGGACCTCGACGGGGACACGGTCGCGGCGATGGTGCCCGCGCTGTCCACCTGGCGGGCCGAGCGGCGCGCCAGGTCCACTGTGGACTCGTGGCGGTATCGGGTCGTCTGGCGTCCGCTGTCGGAGTCGGCCGGAGCGGCGCTGGCGGGCACCTGGCTGGTCGTCGTGCCCAGGGCGGACGCCAATCGGGACTGGATGAACAGCGTCGCCGGGGTCCTCGCCGAGCGCGGGGCGTCGGTCGTGCAGGCCATTGTGGACGGTGCGGCGGACAGCGCGGTGCTCGCGCGGCAGATTGCCATTCTCGTGCCGGACGGGGAGCCGCTCGCCGGCGTGGTGTCGCTGCTCGGCACGGTGGAATCGGCGCACCCCGGCGCGGACGCCGTGCCCGGCGGTGTGGCCTCGACCCTGGCGCTGGTGCGGGCGTTGGGCTTGGCGGACCTCGACTCTCCACTGTGGAGCGTGACCCGCGGCGCGGTGTCCGTCGGGCCGGACGACCCGATTGGGCACCCCGTGCAGGCGGCGGTGTGGGGCCTGGGCCGCGTCGCGGTGCTGGAGCACCCCGACCGCTGGGGCGGCCTGGTGGACCTCCCGGACGTCCTCGACGACGCGGCGCTGCGCCGGTTCGCGGAAGTGTTGGCGGACCGCCTGTCCGGTGAGGACCAGGTGGCGATCCGGCCGTCCGGCGTGTTCGGCCGCAGGCTGGTCCGCGCCGCGGCCCGCACGGCGCGGGGCGGCCCGTGGCTGCCGCGCGGCACCGTGCTGATCACCGGCGGCACCGGCGCGCTGGGTGCGCAGGTGGCCCGGTGGGCGGTGGACAGCGGCGCCGAACATCTCGTGCTGACCAGCAGGCGCGGCGCCGACGCGCCGGGCGCGGTCGAGCTGCGCGCGGAGCTGGCGGCGGGCGGCACCCGGGTGACGCTCGCGGCGTGCGATGTCGGCGACCGCGCGGCGCTGGCCGAGCTGCTGTCCGCCATCCCCGACGACCTTCCGCTGACCGCCGTCGTGCACGCGGCGGGCACGATCGACGGCGACGGCGAGCTGGACGCGCTGACCCCGGAGCTGCTCGACGCGATGCTGCGGTCCAAAATGGATGCCGCGCGGCACCTGGACGAGCTGACCACCGGAATCGACCTGGACGCGTTCATCCTGTTCTCCTCGGTCGCCGGGGTGTGGGGAAGTGGCGGCCAGGGCGGCTATGCGGCCGCGAACGCGTTCCTCGACGCGTTGGCCGAGCACCGCCGGGCGCGGGGATCGGCGGCGCTGTCTGTCGCGTTCGGACCCTGGGCGGGTGCGGGCGTCACCGCGGGTGGTGACGCCGCGGAGCAGTTGCGCAGGCGCGGTGTCCAGCCGATGGAGCCCGCCGTGGCCATGGCCGCGCTGCGGGCGGCGGTCGAGGACGGCGAGACCGTGCTCACCGTCGCCGACATGGTGTGGGAGCGGTTCGTGCCCGGCTTCACCGCGGGCAGGCCGAGCCCGCTGCTGTCCGAGCTGCCCGACGTGCGCGCGCTTGCCTTGGCGGACACCGGAGACCGGAACGAGGCCGTGGCCGCGCTGCGGCAGCGGCTGGGCGGGCTGTCGGCCGCGGACCGTGAGCGGCTCGTGCTCGACCTGGTCCGCGCGGAGTCCGCGGTGGTGCTCGGGCACGCCGACGCGGCCGCGGTCGGCGCGGACCAGGCGTTCCGCGACCTGGGCTTCGACTCGCTGGCCGCGGTGGAACTGCGCAACCGGCTGACCTCGGCCACCGGCCTGGCGCTGCCCACCACGCTGGTCTTCGACTATCCCAACTCGACGGCCCTCGCCCGGCACTTGGCGGGGGAGCTGTCCGGCGCCGAACCGCGGGCCGACCTCGTCGTCGCGTCGGCCGTGGTGTCGGCCGACGATCCGATCGTGATCGTCGGCATGGGCTGCCGCTATCCGGGCGGTGTCGGGTCCACTGAGGACTTGTGGCGGCTGGTCGCCGAGGGCGGCGACGGGATCACCGAGTTCCCCACCGATCGCGGCTGGGACCTCGACTGGCTGTTCTCCGGCGGCGCCGACGGCGCGGGCCGCAGTGGCACCAGGGCGGGCGGCTTCCTGGCCGACCCGGCGGGCTTCGACGCCGGGTTCTTCGGCATCTCCCCGCGCGAGGCGGCGGCGATGGACCCGCAGCAGCGGCTGCTGCTGGAGACCTCGTGGGAGGCCATCGAGCAGGCCGGGGTGGACCCGCTTTCGCTGCGCGGCAGCCGAACCGGCGTGTTCATCGGCGCGTCCGCGCAGGGCTACGACGCGGACCTCGGCGCGACGCGGGACGTCGAAGGGTACGTCCTCACCGGCAGCACCACCTCGGTGATCTCCGGGCGGCCCGCCTACGTGCTGGGCCTGGAGGGGCCCGCGCTCACCGTGGACACGGCGTGTTCGTCGTCGCTGGTGGCGCTGCACCTCGCGGCACAGTCGATGCGCCACGGCGAGTGCGACCTCGCGCTGGTCGGCGGGGTCACCGTGATGGCCACGTCCGCGGCGTTCGTGGAGTTCACCAAGCAGGGCGGCCTGGCCCCGGACGGCCGGTGCAAGCCGTTCTCCGACAACGCGGACGGCACCGGGTGGTCCGAGGGCGTCGGTGTGCTCGTGCTGGAGCGGCTGTCCGACGCGCGACGTAACGGGCACTCGGTTCTGGCTGTGGTGCGGGGAAGCGCGGTGAACCAGGACGGCGCGTCGAACGGGCTGACGGCACCGAACGGGCCCGCGCAGCAGCGGGTGATCCGGCAGGCGCTGGCGAACGCCGGTCTGTCCACTTCGGACGTCGACGTGGTGGAGGCGCACGGCACGGGCACGGAGCTGGGGGACCCGATCGAGGCGCAGGCGCTGCTGGCCACCTACGGCCGGGACCGGGACCGGCCGCTGCTGCTGGGGTCGGTCAAGTCGAACATCGGGCACGCGCAGGCCGCGGCCGGGGTGGCCGGTGTGATCAAGATGGTGCTCGCGATGCGCGCGGGGATCGCGCCCAAGTCGCTGGCCGCGGACTCCGCATCGTCGCATGTGGACTGGACGGCGGGTGCGGTCGAGCTGCTGACCGAGAACACGGCGTGGCCCGCGCTGGACCGGCCGCGGCGGTCGGCGGTGTCGTCGTTCGGGATCAGCGGGACCAACGCGCATGTGGTGCTGGAACAGGCAGCTGAGATCGAGGAGCCGGTCGACGAGTCCGCCATGACGCCCGCGGTGGTGCCGTGGCCGGTGTCGGCGAAGACGGAGTCCGCGCTGGCCGAGCAGCTCGACCGGCTGCGCTCCCATGTGGACGGTCGGGAGCTGTCTCCGGCCGATGTCGGACGGTCACTGGCGGGCCGCTCGGCGTTCGCGCACCGGGCGGTGCTGCTCGCGGGTGCCGACGGTGTGGTCGAGGCCGCGCGCGGGGTGGCGGGCGCGCCCGCGCTGGCGGTGCTGTTCTCGGGCCAGGGCGCGCAGCGGTTGGGCATGGGCCGCGAGCTGTCCGCCCGATTCCCGGTGTTCGCCGAGGCTTTGACGGCAGTTGTGTCCGAATTGGATGGACAGCTCGACGGCTCGCTGCGGGATGTCCTGTGGGGCACGGATACCGAGTCGCTGAACCAGACCGGGTGGGCGCAGCCCGCGCTGTTCGCGGTCGAGGTGGCGCTCTACCGGTTGGCCGAGTCCTTCGGTGTCCGGCCGGACTTCCTGGCGGGCCACTCGATCGGCGAGGTCACCGCCGCCCACGTCGCGGGTGTGCTGTCGCTGGCCGACGCGTGCCGCCTGGTGGCGGCGCGGGCGCGGCTGATGCAGGCGTTGCCCAGTGGTGGCGCGATGGTCGCCGTGCGCGCGACCGAGGCGGAGGTCGTTGCGCACCTGACGCCGGAGGTGTCGATCGCGGCGGTCAACGGCCCGGCGTCGGTGGTGCTCGCGGGGGCCGAGGCGGCCGTGCTCGCGGTGGCGGGCCGGTTCGCCAAGACGTCGCGGCTGCGGGTGTCGCACGCGTTCCACTCAGCCCTGATGGAGCCGATGCTGGCCGAGTTCGGCCGGGCGATCGGGGGTCTGTCGTTCGCCGAGCCGACCATCCCGGTGGTCTCCAACGTGACCGGCGCCCTCGCCACCGCCGCTGAACTGCGCTCCCCGGAGTACTGGGTGCGCCACGTCCGCGAGGCGGTCCGCTTCGCCGATGGCGTGCGCGCACTGGCCGACGCCGGGGTGACGGCGTTCCTCGAACTGGGGCCGGACAGCGCGCTTTCCGCCCTGGCGAGGGAATCGCTGCCGGTGGCCGCGGTCGTGGTGCCAGTGTCCAGAAAGGACCGTGGCGAGGAGACCGCCGCGCTGACCGCGCTGGCGAGCCTGCACGTGGCGGGCGTGCCGGTGGACTGGGCGCCGGTGTTCGCGGGCACGGGCGCGCGGCGGGTCGACCTGCCAACCTATGCCTTCCAGCACGAGCGGTACTGGTCGGCGCCCGCGCGGGCCGAGGACCCGGCGGACGCGGAGTTCTGGGCCGCCGTCGCGGACCAGGACGTCGACACGCTCGTCTCGACCCTGGACCTCGACACCGCGACCGTCGCCGCGATGGTGCCCGCGCTGTCGTCATGGCGGACGCGCAGGCACGCGCGGGCCACGATCGACTCGTGGCGGTACCGGGAATCCTGGACGCGGCTCGCCGAACCCGCCGCCGCGCCGACCGGACGGTGGCTCGCGGTGACCCCGGTCGGGGACACCTGCGAGTGGATCGACGCCGCACTCGGGTCCACAGTGGACCGAATCGAGGTCGGCGACCTCGACCGCGCCGCGCTGGCCGAGCGGCTGCGCGGTCTGCCGGACGACATCGCGGGCGTGGTTTCCTTGCTGGCACTGGAAAAGACCGGTGTGGCGGGCACCGCCGTGCTGGTCCAGGCCCTCGGCGACGCGGGGATCACGGCGCCCGTGTGGGCCGTCACGAGCGGCGCGGTCGCGGTCGACGGCGCCGACACGGTGACCAGCCCAGCTCAGGCGGGCGTCTGGGGTCTCGGCCGGGTCGCGGCCCTGGAGTACTCGAGCCAGTGGGGCGGTCTGGTCGACCTGCCCGCGGTGGTGGACGAGCACTGCGCCCGCCGTTTCGCGGGCGTGCTCGCGGCCGGGACCGGCGAGGACCAGGTCGCCGTCCGGGCCGCCGGAGTCTTCGGCCGACGCATTGTGCGGGCAGGCACCGAGCCGCGCACCGCGCCGTGGCAGCCGTCCGACACCGTGTTGATCACCGGGGGAACCGGGGCCCTGGGCGGCAAAGTGGCGCGGTGGGTGGTCGCCCAAGGCGCCCGGCAGGTCGTGCTGGTCAGCCGCCGGGGGGCGCGGGCGCCGGGTGCCGAGGAACTGCGCGCGGACCTGGTCGCCGCGGGCGCCGAGGTCACCTTCGCCGCCTGCGACGCCGCCGACCGCGACCGGCTGCGGGCCGTGCTCGACGCCGTGCCCGCCGACTGTCCGCTGACCGCGGTGGTGCACACCGCGGGCGTGCTCGACGACGGCGTGCTGGACGGGCTGACCCCGGACCGGTTCGCCGCCGTGTTCCGGTCCAAAGTGGACTCCGCGGTCGTGCTGGACGACCTCACCCGCGACCTGAACCTGGCCGCCTTCGTGCTGTTCTCCTCCGTCGCGGGCGCCATCGGCAGCCCGGGCCAGGCGAACTACGCGGCCGCGAACGCCGTGCTGGACGCGCTCGCCACCGCCCGGCGGGCGGCGGGCGCGGCCGCGACCTCGATCGCCTGGGGGGCCTGGGCGGGCGACGGCATGATCGCCGCCGTCGAGGACCGGGCGCGGCACCAGGGTGTGGCGCCCATGGACCCGGACCTCGCGCTCACCGCGCTGGGCCAGGCCGCGACCGGCGCGGCGACCGCGGTGATCGCCGACATCCGGCCGGGCCCGCTGTCCGGCGCGCGACCCGCCCCGCTGTTCGCGGAACTGCCGGAGTGGGCCGCCACGCCGAGCGTCGACCAGGCGGGCGCGCTGCGGGACCGGTTGCGCGAGCTGCCTTCCGCGGACCGGCCCGCCGCGGCCGTCGAGCTGGTGCGCGCCCGCGCGGCGGCGGTGCTCGGACACGCGGACCAGACCGCGGTGGGCGTCGACAAGGCGTTCCGCGACCTCGGGTTCGACTCCCTCACCGCGGTCGAACTGCGCAACCAGCTCACCGCGGCCACCGGGCTGACGCTGCCCGCGGGGCTGGTGTTCGACTTCCCGACGCCGCGCGCGCTCGCCGAGCACCTGCTCGCGAACCTGCTCGGCGAGCAAGTGGAAACCGTGGTCCGCGCCCGCGGGGTGACCGACGAGCCGTTGGCGATCGTCGGCATGGCGTGCCGATTCCCCGGCGGCGTGCGGACTCCCGAGGATTTCTGGGCGCTGCTGGCACAGGGCCGCGACGGCATCGAAGGCTTCCCCACCGACCGCGGCTGGGACCTGGCGGGCGGGCGGAGCGTGACTCGCGAAGGCGGGTTCCTGCCCGACGCGGGCGGGTTCGACGCCGAGTTCTTCGGCATCTCTCCGCGCGAGGCCGTCGCGATGGACCCGCAGCAGCGGGTGCTGTTGGAGACCTCGTGGGAGGCCATCGAGCGGGCCGGGCTCGACCCGGTCTCGTTGCGCGGCAGCCAAACCGGGGTGTTCGTCGGCACCAACGGCCAGGACTACGCCACCCTCGTGCTCAACACCGCCGACGACGTGGCGGGCCACGCCGTCACGGGTCTGGCCGCGAGCGTGATCTCCGGGCGGCTGTCCTACACCTTCGGGCTGGAGGGCCCGGCGGTCACTGTGGACACCGCGTGCTCGTCGTCGCTGGTGGCTCTGCACCTGGCCGGACAGGCGCTGCGCCAAGGCGAGTGCGACCTCGCGCTGGCCGGGGGCGCGACCGTGATGGCCACCCCGGAGACCTTCGTCGAGTTCACCCGGCAGGGCGCCATGGCCGCGGACGGGCGGTGCAAGGCGTTCTCCGACACCGCCGACGGCACCGGCTGGTCGGAGGGCGTCGGCGTGCTCGTGCTCGAACGGCTCTCCGACGCCGAGCGCAACGGACACCCGATTCTGGCCGTGGTGCGGGGAAGCGCGGTCAACCAGGACGGCGCGTCCAACGGGCTGACCGCGCCGAACGGCCCGTCGCAGCAGCGGGTGATCCGCCAGGCGCTCGCCAACGCCGGACTGTCCACTTCGGACGTCGACGTGGTGGAGGCGCACGGCACCGGCACCACGCTGGGCGACCCGATCGAGGCCGAGGCGCTGCTCGCCACCTACGGCCAGGACCGCGAACGGCCGCTGTGGCTGGGCGGGGTGAAGTCGAACATCGGCCACACCCAGGCCGCCGCGGGCGTCGCCGGGATCATCAAGATGGTGCTGGCGCTGCGGCACGGCGTGCTGCCCAAGACCCTGCACGCGGACGTGCCGTCGTCGCATGTGGACTGGTCGGCCGGGGCCGTGCGGCTGCTCACCGACGCGGTCGAGTGGCCGCGGGCGGACCGGCCGCGCCGGGCGGGGGTGTCCTCCTTCGGGGTCAGCGGCACGAACGCGCACGCGGTACTGGAGGAGGCGCCACGGCGGGCCGAGGCCGCACCCGGGAGCGCCCCGGCGGTGGTGCCGTGGGTCGTCTCGGCGCGCACCGCGGCCGCGGTGCGCGACCAGGCGGCGAACCTGGTGTCCGGTGTGGACACCGAGTGGCGGCCGGTGGACGTGGGCGCCGCGCTGCTGGCGCGCTCGGTGTTCGAGCACCGCGCCGTCGTGGTCGGTGCGGACCTGGCCGAGCTGAGCGATGGCCTGCGCGCCGTGGCCACCGGTATGCCTGCCCCGGCGGCGGTCGTCGGTCAGTCCGATGTGGACGGAAAGACGGTGTTCGTGTTCCCGGGCCAGGGCGCGCAGTGGGTGGGCATGGGCGCCCGGCTGCTGGACTCCTCGCCGGTGTTCGCCGAGCGGATGGCGGAGTGCGCGGCGGCGCTGAGCGAGTTCGTGGACTGGTCGCTGCTGGACGTGCTGCGCGGCGGGGAACTGGAGCGGGTGGATGTGGTGCAGCCCGCGTCGTTCGCGGTGATGGTGTCGCTGGCCGCGCTGTGGGAGGCGCACGGTGTGGTGCCGGACGCGGTGGTCGGGCACTCGCAGGGTGAGATCGCGGCGGCGTGCGTGTCCGGTGCGCTGTCTCTTGTGGACGCCGCGCGGGTGGTGGCGCTGCGCAGCAAGGCCATCGCGGCCGAACTCGCCGGGCACGGCGGCATGCTGTCGATCGCGCTGCCGGTGGCCGAGGTCGAGGCCGGGCTGACGGCCGCGGTGTCGGTCGCCGCGGTCAACGGGCCGCGGTCGGTGGTGGTCTCCGGTGCGCCGCAAGAGGTGGCCGCGCTGGGCGAGCGGTTGGCCGCCGAGGGGGTCCGGGTCCGGCGCGTCCCGGTGGACTACGCCTCGCACTCCGCGCAGGTCGACCGGCTGCGGGAGCGGTTGCTCGCCGACCTGGCGCCGATCCGGCCGCTGGCGCCGCGGGTGCCGTTCCGGTCCACCGTCACGAGCGCGTGGGTCGACGGCCCGCTGCTGGACGCCGAGTACTGGTTCCGCAACCTGCGCCAGACCGTCGCCTTCGAGGCGGCGGTCGGCGCGCTGCTGGCGTCGGGCCACCGGGCGTTCGTGGAGGTCAGCCCGCACCCGGTGCTGACCGTCGGGGTCGAGGACGCCGTGGCCGCGGCGGGCGTGCCCGCGGTGGTCACCGGCACACTGCGCCGCGACGATGGGGGCCTCGGCCGGTTCGGCACCTCCCTGGCGGAGGCGTTCGTCCGGGGCGTGTCCGTGGACTGGGCGGCCTGGCTCGCGGGCGGCGGCGCCCGGCGCGTCGACCTGCCGACGTACGCCTTCCAGCGCGAGCGGTTCTGGCTCACCCCGGCCGCGGCGCCGACGACCCGGACCGACCCGCGCGACGCCGAGTTCTGGACCGCGGTCGAGGGCAACGACCTGGCCGGGCTCACCGCGAGCCTGCGCGTGGACGAGGACTCCCTCGCCGCCGTCGTGCCCGCGCTGTCCGCCTGGCGCTCGCGGCGCCACGAAGAATCCATTGTGGACTCTTGGCGTTACCGGCTCGCCTGGCGCCCGCTGGGCACGCTGCCCCAGGCCGCCCTCACCGGAACTTGGCTACTGGTAACCGAAAGCGCCGCGGACGAGGTGGCCGCCGCCCTGGCCGACCACGGCGCCGACGTGCGCACCCTGGTGCTCGACGAGTCCTGCACCGACCGCACGGTGCTCGCGTCCCGGCTGCCGAACACCGCCGACCTCACGGGGATCGTGTCCGTGCTGGCCGCCGCCGAGCAGCCGAGCGAGACCTACCCGGCGCTGGCGAGCGGGCTCGCGCTGACCGTCGCGCTCGTGCAGGCCCTCGGCGACGTCGGGGTCGACGTGCCGCTGTGGTTGCTCACCCGGGGCGCGGTGTCCACCGGCCCGGGCGACGACGTGGCGAACCCGGTCCAGGCGCAGGTGCTCGGCGTGGGCTGGACCGCCGCGCTGGAGCACCCGCAGCGGACCGGCGGCGTCGTCGACCTGCCGGTGACGCTGGACGAGCGGGCAGGCCGCGGCCTGGCCGCCGCGCTCGCGGGAGGTACCGGCGAGGACCAGCTCGCCGTCCGTGCCACGGGCGTGCTGGCCCGGCGCGTCGTGCGGGCGCCCGCGGGTGCCGAGCCCGCCCGGCCGTGGCGGCCGCGCGGCACCACCATCGTGACCGGCGGCACCGGCACCATCGGGCCGGACCTCGCCCGCTGGCTGGCCCGGGAGGGCGCCGAGCACCTGGTGCTCACCAGCCGCAGCGGCCCGGCCGCCGCGGGCGCCGCCGAGCTGGTGGCCGAACTCGCCGAGCTGGGCACACGGGCCGACGTCGTGTCGTGCGACGTCACCGACCGGGCGGCCGTGGCCGAACTGCTCGACGGGCTCGCGGCCGACGGACACACCGTTCGGGCTGTCGTGCACACGGCGGCCGTCATCCGGCTGTCCTCGCTGGCCAAGACCAGTCTCGCGGAGTTCGCGGACGTCGTGCACGCCAAGGTGGCGGGCGCCCGGCACCTGGACGAGCTGCTGCCGGACCTCGACGCGTTCGTCTGCTACTCCTCGATCGCCGGGATGTGGGGCAGCGGGGAGCACGGCGCCTACGTGGCGGGCAACGCCTACCTGGGCGCGCTGGCCGCGAACCGGCGGGCCCGCGGCTGCCCCGCGACGTCGGTGCACTGGGGCAAGTGGCCCGACACCGTGGCGACCGACACCGTGGCGACCCACGCTGGGCTGGACGCCGACGACCCGTATGGCGTGCGGCGCAGCGGCCTGGTCTACCTCGACCCGAAGCGGGCGATGACCGCCCTCGGCCGGGTCCTGGCCGACGACGAGACCGCCATCGTGCTCGCCGACGTCGACTGGGACCGCTACCACCCGGTGTTCACCTCGGCCCGGCCCACCACCCTGTTCGACGAGGTGGTGGAAGCCCCCGCCGAGCGGCCCACGCCGCGGGTCGACGGGTTCGCCGCGCGGGTCCGCGCGCTGCCGCCCGCCGAGCGGGACAAGCTGCTGCTGACCCTGGTCCGCGCCGAGGCGGCCGCCGTGCTCGGCCACGCCTCGGCCGAGCGGCTGCCCGAGCTGCGCGCGTTCCGCGACGTCGGGTTCGACTCGGTCACCGCGGTCGACCTGCGCAACCGGCTCACCGCGGCCACCGGGCTGACACTGCCCACCACGATGGTCTTCGACTACCCGAACCCGGTGGCGCTGGCCGAGTTCCTCCGCGGCGAACTGGGCGGCGACGTGGCCGGGGCCGTGCTCCCGAGCGCGGCGGTGTCCGACGACGAGCCGATCGCGATCATCGGGATGGCCTGCCGCTACCCCGGCGGCGTCAGCTCCCCGGAAGACCTGTGGCGGCTCGTCCTCGACGGCGTCGACGCGATCACCGAGTTCCCGACCGACCGCGGCTGGGACGCCGCCGCGCTCTACGACCCGGACCCCGACCGGGAGGGCTACGCCTACACGGTGCGGGGCGGGTTCCTGCACGACGCGGCCGAGTTCGACCCGGGGTTCTTCGGCCTCTCCCCGCGGGAGGCGCTGGCGATGGACCCGCAGCAGCGGCTGCTGCTGGAGACCTCCTGGGAGGCGGTCGAACGCGCCGGGCTCGACCCCACCACCCTGCGCGGCAGCCGGACCGGCACGTTCATCGGCGCCGCCTACCAGGACTACGGGACGGCGATGGGCGACACCGCCGAGGGCACCGGGGCGCACGCCATCACCGGGGTCTCGGCCAGCGTGCTGTCCGGCCGGGTGGCCTACCTGTTCGGCCTGGAGGGGCCCGCGGTCACGCTCGACACCGCGTGCTCGTCGTCGCTGGTCGCGCTGCACATGGCGGCCCAGTCGCTGCGTACCGGGGAGAGCAGCCTCGCGCTGGCCGGTGGTGTGGCGGTCATGGGCACGCCCAGCAGCTTCGTGGGCTTCAGCAGGCAGCGGGCGATGGCCGCGGACGGCCGGTGCAAGCCGTTCGCCGAGGCCGCCGACGGGATGACCCTCGCCGAGGGCGTCGGTGTCGTGCTGGTCGAGCGGCTGTCCGACGCGCTGGCCAACGGCCACCCGATTCTGGCTGTGGTGCGGGGTTCCGCGATCAACCAGGACGGCGCGTCGAACGGGATGACCGCGCCGAACGGCCCCGCGCAGCAGCGGGTGATCCGGCAGGCGCTGGCCAACGCCGGACTGTCCACTTCGGACGTCGACGCGGTGGAGGCGCACGGCACGGGCACCGCGCTGGGCGACCCGATCGAGGCACAGGCGCTGATCGCGACCTACGGGCAGGACCGCGACCGGCCGCTGTGGCTGGGGTCGGTGAAGTCCAACATCGGCCACGCGCAGATCGCCGCGGGCGTCGCGGGCGTGATCAAGATGGTGTCCGCGCTGCGCCACGGCGTGCTGCCGCGGACACTGCACGTCGACGCGCCGTCGTCGCATGTGGACTGGACCGCGGGCGCGGTGGAGCTGCTGACCGAGCAGATCCCGTGGCCGGAGTCGGACCGGCCGCGCCGGGCCGCGGTGTCCTCGTTCGGGATCAGCGGCACCAACGCGCACGTGATCCTGGAGCAGGCCCCGCCGGTCGACGCCGCGGAACCCGCCGCCGAGCCGGAGGTGCTGGCGTGGGTGCTGTCGGGCAAGTCCGAGCGCGCCGTGGGTGACCAGGCCGTGCGGCTGCGGTCGTTCGCGGCCGAGCGGCCCGAGCTGTCACCCGCCGAGGTGGGCTGGTCGCTGGCGACCGGCCGGTCCGGCTTCGAGCACCGCGCCGTGGTGCTCGGCGCGGACCGCGCGGAGCTGCTGCGCGGCCTGGACGCGGTGGCGCTGGCGGGTGCCGCGCCCGGGGTCGTGCGCGGGACCGTGGTCGAGGCGGGCGCCGGACCGGTGTTCGTGTTCCCCGGCCAGGGTTCCCAGTGGTGGGGGATGGGCCGCGAGCTGATGGAGCGCTCGCCGGTGTTCCGCGCGGCGGTCGAGGAGTGCGCCGACGCGCTGGCGCCGTACGTGGACTGGTCGGTGCCCGACGCCGTCGCGGGCACGGGTGACCCCGAGCTGGCGGACCGGACCGACGTGCTCCAGTCGACGCTGTTCACCGTCATGGTGGCCCTCTCCAGACTGTGGCGCGCGCACGGGATCGAGCCCGCCGCGGTCGTGGGGACCTCGCAGGGTGAGATCGCCGCGGCGCACGTCGCGGGCGCGCTCACCCTGGCCGACGCCGCCGCCGTGGTCGCCCTGCGCGGCAAGGCTTTGCTGGCGCTGCGCGGCGGGGGCGGCATGGTGTCGCTCGCCGCGCCCCCCGAGCGGGTGGTCGAGCTGATGGCGCCGTGGTCGGCGCTGCTGTCGGTCGCCGCGATCAACGGCCCGACGGCGGTCGTGGTGGCGGGCGAGCCCGCCGCGCTGGACGCGCTGGTGCTGCGGAGCACCGAACTGGGGGTGCGGGCACGGCGCCTTCAGGTGGACTACGCCTCGCACAGCGTCCAGATCGACCAGGTGCGCGACGAACTCCTGGTGGCGCTCGCGGGGGTGCGCCCGCGGGTGCCGGAGGTGCCGTTCTACTCGACGGTCACGGGCGCCCGGATCGACACCGCCGCCTTCGACGCCGACTACTGGTACACCAACCTGCGGCAGACGGTGCACCTGCGGGACGCGGTCAGCGCGCTGGCCGCCGACGGGCACCGCGTGTTCATCGAGTCGAGCCCGCACCCGGTGCTCGCCGCGGCCGTGCAGGAGACCCTGGAGGCCGCGGGCGTCGACGCCGCGGCCGTGCTCGGGTCGCTGCGCCGCGACGACGGCGGGTCGCGGCGCTGGCTGACCTCGGTGGTCGAGGCGTACGCGCACGGCGTGGCGCCGGACTGGCGGACGGTGTTCCCCGGTGCGCGCACGCGGCCGGTCGACCTGCCGACATATGCCTTCCAGCGGCGCCGGTTCTGGCCCACTGGCGGCGTTTCCGGCACCGCGCACACCGCGCCGGACGCGACCGACTCGGCGTTCTGGGCGCTGGTGGCGAGCGGCGACGTGGCGTCGCTGGCCACCGCGCTCGACCTCGACGCGGACGCGGTGCGGCCGATGGTCCCCGCGCTGTCGGCGTGGCGCGATCGCGGCCGCGCGCAGTCCACTGTGGACTCGTGGCGGTACCGGGTCGAGTGGACCCGGCTCGCGGAGCCGACCGGCACGCCCGGGCCGCTGCTGGTGGTGGTGCCCGCCGAAGGCGCCGATGAGGAGTGGGTGGCCGCGACAGTGGCCGCGCTCGGACCGGACACCGTCCGGGTCGATGTCGACACCGCCGCCGTGGACCGCGCCGCACTGGCGGTCGCGCTGTTCGGGCTGCCCCCGGTGGCGGGCGTGGTGTCGCTGCTGGCGACCGCGGAACGGCCGTGCCCGGACGCCGCGGCCGTGCCGGTCGGGCTGGCGGGCACGGCCGCGCTGGTGCAGGCCCTCGATGACGCGGGCGTCGTGGCGCCCGTGTGGGCGCTGACCCGCGGCGCGATGTCGGTCGGCCCGCACGACCGGGTGCTGCGCCCGGTGCAGGCCGCGGTGTGGGGCCTGGGCCGGATCGTGGCCCTGGAGCAGTCGAGCCGCTGGGGCGGGCTGGTCGACCTGCCCGAGCAGGTGGACGCGCAGGTCGGGGCCCGGCTGCGCGGCGTGCTCGCGGGCGCGGGCGGCGAGGACCAGGTCGCCGTCCGCGCGACCGGGGTGTTCGGCCGCAGGCTGGCGCACGCCCCGGCGCGTGCCCCGGCGGCCCCGGCCCGGCAGTGGCGGGCAGGCGGGACGATGCTGATCACCGGCGGCACCGGCGGGGTCGGCGGGCAGGTGGCCCGGTGGGCGGCGGCCAACGGCGCCGAGCACCTGGTGCTGACCAGCCGCCGCGGCGCCGACGCCCCCGGCGCCGCCGAACTGGCCGCGGAGCTGACCGCGGCGGGCACCCGGGTGACCGTCGCCGCCTGCGACGTGTCCGACCGCGCCGCGCTGGCCGCCGTGCTGGCCGACATCCCGGCCGACCTGCCGCTGACCTCGGTCATGCACGCGGCCGGGGTGGTCGACCCCGACGCGGGTGGCGTCGCGGCGGTGACCGTCGACGGGCTCGACGCCGTCCTCGGCGCCAAGATGGCCGCCGCGTGGCACCTACACGAGCTGACCGAGGGCCTGGACCTGCGGGAGTTCGTGCTGTTCAGCTCGGGTGCCGGAGTGTGGGGCAGCGGCGGCCAGCCGGGCTACGCGGCCGCGAACACCTACCTCGACGCCCTGGCGCAGTACCGCCGGAGCGCGGGTCGCACCGCGACGTCGGTCGCCTGGGGCGGCTGGGGCGAGGTCGGGATCGCCGCCCGGTCCGAGGTGACCGAGCAGCTCGTCCGCCGCGGTGTGCTGTCGATGGAACCGGACCTGGCCATCGCCGCGCTGCAGGGGGCGCTGGAGGACGACGCCACGGTGCTCACCGTCACCAACATGGACTGGGCGCGGTTCGCGCCCACCTTCACCGCCGCGCGGCCGAGCCCGCTGCTCGCCGACCTGCCCGAGGTGCGTGCGCTGGAGTCCGACGACGAACCCGCGGCCGCGTCGCCGCTGCGGCAGCGGCTCGAACGGCTGCCCGCCGCCGAACGCGGGCGCGTGCTGCTCGACGTCGTCCGCGCGGAGGGCGCCGCGGTGCTCGGCCACGACTCCGACGACGTCCTCCCGCCGGGCCGGGCGTTCCGCGACCTCGGCTTCGACTCGGTGACCGCGGTGGAGCTGCGCAACCGGCTCAAGGCGGCCACCGGGCTGACCCTGC
The DNA here is from genome assembly GCF_052390155.1 of Actinokineospora sp. Classification (NCBI taxonomy): domain Bacteria; kingdom Bacillati; phylum Actinomycetota; class Actinomycetes; order Pseudonocardiales; family Pseudonocardiaceae; genus Actinokineospora; species Actinokineospora sp. Next base: position 24,702 of record NZ_JBQTHF010000001.1, read on the forward strand.
CGGGGGCGCTGGTGTTCGACTACCCGACCCCGGCCGCGCTCACCCAGCACCTGCTGCCGCTGCTGTTCCCCGACACCATGGTCGAGGCCAAGGCCGACGACCCGGACGCGGCGGTGCGGGCGGTCCTCGCGTCCATCCCGGTCGGCAGGCTGCGCAAGGCGGGTCTGCTGGACATGGTGCTGCAGCTCGCCAAGGACGACGGCGAGGTCGAGTCCGCGGCTCCGACAGCGGAATCCTCGCTGGACGACATGGACGCCGAGAGCCTCCTGCGGCTCGCGATCGACAGCACGAGCTGAGGGCGCGGGTACCGACACTAGGGATTTTCCTGGCGGGCACGCGACGAGACTCAGGCGCATGTGGTCGTCGAACGCCAGTGTGCCCGCGCGCCCGCCAGGTACCGGCGGGGACGGCCGTCCATCCACTGGGGACACGCGGGGCGTCCGGTCACCGGTCGCCGAGATGGGTTGACGTAGATGGACAACGAGCAGAAGCTCAGGGACTACCTCAAGCGGGCGAGCAGCGATCTGGCGCGGACCCGCCAGCGGCTGCACGACCTGCAGGCCGCCGCGCAGGAGCCCATCGCGATCATCGGCATGAGCTGCCGGTACCCCGGCGGGATCGCGAGCCCGGAGGATCTGTGGCGCATGGTCGTCGCGGGCGAGCACGGCATCACCGGCTTCCCGACCGACCGCGGCTGGGAGATCGACGCGGACCCGGCGACGACGGCGGGCGGCTTCCTGCGCGACGCCGCCGAGTTCGACGCCGGGTTCTTCGGCATCTCCCCGCGCGAGGCGCTGGCGATGGACCCGCAGCAGCGGGTGCTGATCGAGACCGCGTGGGAGGCGTTCGAGCGGGCGGGCATCGACCCGCACTCGATCCAGGGCAGCCAGACCGGCATGTTCGTCGGCGCGATGGGCCACGAGTACACCGTCGGCCCGGACGAGGACGTCGAGGGCTTCCGGTTGACCGGCAGCGCCAACAGTGTGCTCTCCGGTCGACTGTCCTATGTGTTCGGTGCCGTCGGTCCGGCGGTGACGCTGGACACCGCGTGCTCGTCGTCGCTGGTCGCGCTGCACCTGGCCACCCAGTCGCTGCGCGCGGGCGAGTGCTCGCTGGCGCTGGTCGGCGGCGTCACGCTCATGGCGCGGCCGACGACGTTCACCGAGTTCGGCAAGCAGGGCGGCCTCGCGGGCGACGGGTTCTGCCGGTCCTTCGCCGACGCCGCGACCGGCACGGGCTGGGCCGAGGGCGTCGGCGTCCTGGTGGTCGAGCGGCTCTCGGACGCGCAGCGCAACGGCCGCGAGATCCTCGCCGTGGTGCGGGGTTCCGCGGTCAACCAGGACGGCGCGTCGAACGGCCTCACCGCGCCCAACGGGCCATCGCAGCGGCGCGTGATCGAGCAGGCGCTGCTCAGCGCCCGGCTCTCGGCCGACCAGGTCGACGCCGTGGAGGCACACGGCACCGCGACGACACTGGGCGACCCGGTGGAGGCGCAGGCGCTGATCGCGACCTACGGCCAGGACCGGGAACGCCCGCTGCTGCTGGGTTCGGTGAAGTCGAACCTGAGTCACACCCAGGCCGCGGCCGGGGTGGCAGGCGTGATCAAGATGGTGCTGGCGATGCGGCACGGGGTGCTGCCGAAAACGCTGCACGTCGACGCGCCATCGTCGCATGTGGACTGGTCGGCGGGTGCGGTCCGACTGGTCACCGAGAACGTCTCGTGGCCGGACACCGGTCAGCCCCGGCGCACGGCGGTGTCGTCGTTCGGGATCAGCGGCACCAACGCGCACACCATCCTGGAGCAGGCGCCCGAGCGGGCGGTCGAGCCGGAGCCCGCGCGGATCGACGCCGGGCCGGTGCCGGTGCTGGTGTCCGCGCGCACGCGCGCCGGCCTTGCCGCGCAAGCCGAGCGGCTGCTGTCCGCGCTCCCGGACGCGCCGCCGGTCGACCTCGCCTTCTCGCTCGGCACCACGCGGTCGGCCTTCGAGCACCGGGCCGCGGTCGTCGCCGCCGACCTCGACGGCGTGCGCGCGGGCCTGCGCGCCCTGGCCGCGGGTGCGCAGGCCGCCGGGCTCGTCACGGGAACCGTGCAGAGCCGGGCGAAGCTGGCCTTTCTGTTCACCGGGCAAGGCGCGCAGCGGCTCGCGATGGGCCGTGAGCTGTATGGCCGGTTCGCCGTCTTCGCCGAGGCGCTCGACGCCATCGCCGCGGACTTCGCGCCGCACTTGGCGGTGCCGCTGACCGAGGTCATGTGGGGCCAGGACGCCGACCTCCTCGACCGGACCGAGTACGCCCAGCCCGCGCTGTTCGCGCTGGAGGTGGCGCTGTTCCGGCTGGTCGAGTCCTGGGGCGTCAAGCCGGATTTCCTTGCCGGGCACTCCATCGGCGAGATCGCCGCGGCGCACGTCGCGGGCGTGCTGTCGGCGGCCGACGCCGCGAAGCTGGTGGCCGCGCGGGGAAAGCTGATGCAGGCGCTGCCCGCGGGCGGGGCCATGGTGTCCCTCCAGGCGACCGAGGCCGAGGTCGCGCCGCTGCTGGGCGAGCGCGTGTCGCTCGCGGCGGTCAACGGGCCCGCCGCGGTCGTGGTGGCGGGCGACGAGGACGCGGTGGCCGAACTCGCGGCCCGGTTCGACGCCGAGGGCCGCAAGACCAAGCGGCTGCGGGTGAGCCACGCGTTCCACTCGGCCCTGATGGACCCGATGCTCGACGAGTTCCGCCGCGTGGTCGCGGGACTCTCGCCGCGGCCGCCGCGGATTCCCTTTGTCTCCAACGTGACCGGCGCGCTCGCGACCGCCGAGCAGGTCACCTCGACCGACTACTGGGTGGACCACGTCCGCCAGGCCGTGCGCTTCGCCGACGGTGTGCGGCTGCTGCACGGCCAGGGTGTCACGACGTTCCTGGAGTTGGGCCCGGACGGGGTGCTCTCGGCGATGACCGGCGTGTGCCTTGCCGAGGCCGATGATGTCGTCGCGCTGCCGATACTCCGGTCCGGGAAAGCGGAACCGGAGACGATCACCACCGCGCTGGCCGGGGTGCACGCGCGGGGCGCGCGGGTGCGGTGGGCGGCGTACTTCGCCGGGACCGGCGCCCGGCGCGTCGACCTGCCGACGTATGCCTTCCAGCGGCAGCGGTTCTGGCCCAAGGGCACCCTGGCGTCGGCGGGCGACCCGCGGGCGGCCGGGCTCGGCGCGGCGCACCACCCGCTGCTCGCCGCCGCCGTCTCACTGGCCGACTCGGACGGCGCGCTGCTGACCGGGCGGCTGTCCGCGCAGACCCACCCGTGGCTCGCCGACCATGTGGTGCGCGGCCGGATCCTGTTACCCGCCACGGTGTTCCTCGAACTCGCGATCCGCGCGGGTGACGAGGTCGGCTGCGACCGCGTGGAGGAACTCACCCTCGCCGCGCCGCTCGTGCTGCCCGAGCAGGGTGGCGTGCAGGTGCAGCTCTGGGTCGGCCGCCCCGACGAGTCCGGCGCCCGGACCGTCAACATCTACTCCCGGCCGGACGGCGCCGAGGACCAGCGGTGGGCGCTGCACGCGACCGGTGTCCTCGTCGCGGGCGCCCGGCCCCTCCCGTTCGACGCGGCGCAGTGGCCGCCGGCGGGCGCCGAACCGATCGACCTCGACGGCCTCTACGACCGGCTCGACAGCGACGGTTTCGCTTACGGGCCGACGTTCCGCGGCCTGCGCGCGGCGTGGCGCTCGGGCGGCGACGTGCTCGCCGAGGTGGCGCTGCCCGAGTCCGTGGACACCGACGCCTTCGGCGTGCACCCCGCCCTGCTCGACGCGGTGCTGCACGCGCTCGCGTTCGTCGGGCTCGGCGCGGGCAGCCGCGGCGGGCTGCCGTTCTCGTGGGCCGGGGTCTCCCTGCACGCCTCGGGTGCCGCCGCGGTGCGGGTTCGGCTCTCGCTGGTCGGCGACGACACGGTGTCGATCGCGGTCGCGGACGTCGACGGCGCCGCGGTCGCGTCGGTCGAGGCGCTGGTGGTGCGCGCCGGGTCGGCCGACGAGGAGCCGGACGACGCGGGCGTCGCGCGGGACGCACTGTTCCGAGTGGACTGGACGCCGGTCGCGGACCACCCGGCGTCCGACGAGTCGATCGCCGTGGTCGGCGCGGACCCGTGGGGGCTGGCCGAAGTCGTCGGCGCGGCGCACAGCGCGGACCTCGCGGCGCTCGCCGCCGAGGACGGGCCGGTGCCCGCCGTGGTGCTGGTACCGGTCGTCGGCGAGTCGGCCGACGTGGTGTCCGGCGCCCACGACCTGACCGTGTGGGCACTCGGGCTGCTCCAGGACTGGCTGGCGCGGGAGCGGTTCACGGGGTCGCGCCTGGTGTTCGTCCGGCGTGCGGTGTCCGATATGGACAGTGCGGCGGCGGTGTGGGGGCTGGTGCGCTCGGCGCAGTCGGAGAACCCGGGCAGCTTCGGCCTGGTGGAGCTGGACGGCGTCGACGCGGCGGCGCTGCCGCGGGCGCTCGCCGCGGACGAGCCGGAGGTGGCGGTCCGCGACGGGCGCGTGCTGGCCGCCCGGCTGGCCCGGGTCCGCGGCGACTCGGCCGCGATCGGTTGGCGCGCCGAGGACTTGGTGCTGATCACGGGCGGTACCGGCGGCCTCGGCGGCCTGGTGGCGCGGCACCTGGTGGCCGAGCACGGCGTGCGGCGCCTGCTGCTGGTCAGCCGCCGGGGTGCCAACGGCGATGGAGTCGTGGACTTGGTCGCGGACCTGGCCGCGCACGGCGCCGAGGTCGAGGTGGCGGCGTGCGACGTCGCGGACCGCGACGCGCTCGCGGCACTGCTGGCCGCGCACCCGGTGTCGGCCGTGGTGCACACCGCGGGCGTACTGGCCGACGGTGTGATCGGATCGCTGACGCCCGAACGGGTCGACGGGGTGCTGCGGCCGAAGGTGGACGCCGCCTGGCACCTGCACGAGTTGACGCGCGACCGGGAGCTGTCGGCGTTCGTGCTGTTCTCCTCGGTGGCGGGGACCTTCGGCGGTACCGGGCAGGGAAACTACGCCGCTGGCAACGCGTTCCTGGACGCGCTCGCCGCGCATCGGCGAACGCTGGGGCTGCCCGCCGCGTCCCTGGCCTGGGGCCCGTGGACGCAGACCGTGGGCATGACCGCGAGCCTCGACGGCGCGGACGCGCGGCTGGCCCGGATGGGCATGCCGCCGCTGTCGGTCGGGCAGGGACTCGCGCTGTTCGACGCGGCACTGGCGACCGGCGAGCCGGTGGTGGTGCCGGTGCGGCTGGACTTGTCGCTGCTGCGCGCGGGCGGCGCGGTTCCGTCGCTGCTGCGCGGCCTGATCCGGGTCCCGGCGCGGCGCGCGGCCGCGCGCACCGCCGCGGGCGCCGGGCTGCTGGCCCAACTGTCCGAAATGGACGAAGGCAAGCGGCGCGAGTTCCTGGTCGACCTGGTGCGCGGTCAGATCGCCGTGGTGCTGGGGCACGCGGGCGCGGACGCCGTGGACCCGACCAGGCCGCTGCGCGAGCTCGGGTTCGACTCGCTGATGTCGGTGGAACTGCGCAACCGGCTCAACGCCGCGGCCGGACTGCGGCTGCCCGCGACGCTGGTGTTCGACTACCCGACGGCCGCCGCGCTGGCGGGCTACCTGCACGACGAACTCTTCGCGGCCGACGCCCGGGTGGCGGTTCCGGCGCGGGTGTCGCGGGCGGTGGCCGACGACCCGATCGTCGTGGTCGGCATGGCCTGCCGGTACCCGGGCGGGGTGCGCTCCCCGGAAGACCTGTGGCGGCTGGTCAGCGAGGGCACCGACGCCGTCACCGCGTTCCCGGCGGACCGCGGCTGGGACGTGGAATCCCTGTACCACCCCGATCCCGACCACGTGGGGACCTCCTACACCCGCGCGGGCGGGTTCCTGCACGACGCGGGGGAGTTCGACCCCGGCTTCTTCGGGATGAGCCCGCGCGAGGCGCTGTCCACCGACTCGCAGCAGCGGTTGCTGCTGGAGGTGTCCTGGGAAGCCGTCGAGGGCGCGGGAATCGACCCGGTGTCGCTGCGCGGCAGCCAGACCGGCGTGTTCGCGGGCGTCATGTACAACGACTACTCCGCGCTGCTCGGCGGGGCGGATTTCGAGGGATACCAAGGCAACGGCACGTCGCTGAGCATCGCGTCGGGCCGGGTGGCCTACGCCCTGGGGCTGGAGGGGCCCGCGGTCACCATCGACACGGCGTGCTCGTCGTCGCTGGTGGCGATGCACTGGGCGATGCAGGCCCTGCGCGCGGGGGAGTGCTCGCTCGCGCTGGCAGGCGGCGTCACGGTCATGTCGACGCCGATGGCGTTCGTCGAGTTCTCCCGGCAGCGCGGGCTGTCCCCGGACGGCCGCTGCAAGTCCTTCGCCGAGTCGGCCGACGGCGTCGGCTGGTCCGAGGGCATCGGCATGCTCCTGTTGGAGCGGCAGTCGGACGCGCGCAGGCTCGGCCACCCGATCCTCGCGGTGGTGCGGGGTTCCGCGGTGAACCAGGACGGCGCGTCCAACGGGCTCACCGCGCCCAACGGCCCGTCGCAGCAGCGGGTGATCCGGCAGGCACTGGCCGCCGCCGGTCTGTCCACTGTGGACGTCGATGCGGTGGACGGGCACGGCACCGGCACCACGCTGGGCGACCCGATCGAGGCGCAGGCGCTGCTCGCGACCTACGGGCAGGACCGGGAGCGGCCGCTGTTGCTCGGCGCGGTCAAGTCGAACATCGGGCACACCCAGGCCGCCGCGGGCGCGGCGGGCATCATCAAGATGATCATGGCCATGCGGCACGGCCTGCTGCCCAAGACACTGCACGTGGACACCCCGTCGTCGCATGTGGACTGGTCGGCTGGCGACGTGGCGCTGCTGACCGAGCACACGGCCTGGCCCGCGGTGGACCGCCCGCGCCGGGCGGCGGTGTCGTCGTTCGGGATCAGCGGCACGAACGCGCACGTGATCATCGAGCAGCCCGCCGCGGCGGTCGGGCCGGTGGCGGATCCGGTGGTGACCCCCGCCGTGGTGCCGTGGATCGTGTCGGCCAAGAGCGAGGCGGCACTCGACCTCCAGACGGACCGGCTTCGGTCCTTTGTGGAGCAAGGAGCCGGACTGTCCCCTGTGGACGTGGGTGGGTCGCTGGTGGCGGGCCGGTCGCTGTTCGAGCACCGGGCGGTGCTGCTGGCGGGTGCGGACGGTGTGGTCGAGGCCGCCCGGGGCGCGGCGTCTCGGCGGTCGTTGGCCGTGCTGTTCTCCGGCCAGGGCAGCCAGCGGTTGGGGATGGGGCGGGACCTCCACGACCGGTTCCCCGTGTTCGCCGCCGCGTTCGACACGGTGGTCGCCGAACTGGACGGACACCTGGACTCCCCGCTGCGCGAGGTGCTGTGGGGCACCGACCCGCAACCGCTGAACCAGACCGGATGGACACAGCCCGCGCTGTTCGCGGTCGAAGTCGCGCTCTACCGGCTGGTCGAGTCGTTCGGCATCACCGCGGACTTCGTCGGCGGGCACTCGATCGGCGAGCTCAGTGCCGCGCACGTGGCTGGCGTGCTGTCCCTTGTGGACGCTTGCGCACTGGTTGCGGCGCGGGCGAAATTGATGCAGGCGCTGCCCGTCCGCGGGGCGATGGTCGCGGTCGAGGCGGCCGAGGACGAGGTTGCCACGCTGCTGACCGCGGGCGTGTCGATCGCGGCGGTCAACGGTCCGGCCTCGGTCGTGATCGCTGGCGACGAGACCGCGGTGCTCGACCTCGCGGCCCGGTTCACCGAGCGGGGTCGCCGGACGTCGCGCCTGCCGGTGAGCCACGCGTTCCACTCGTCCCTGATGGACCCGATGCTGGCCGACTTCCGCGCTGTCGTGGCCGGTCTGTCCTTCGCCGAGCCCCGTATCCCGATGGTGTCGAACCTGACCGGCGCCCTGGCCACGGCCGAGCAGGTGTGCACTCCCGAGTACTGGGTGCGGCACGTGCGGGAGTCCGTCCGGTTCGCCGACGGGGTGCGGGCCCTGCGGGCGGCGGGGGTCTCCGCGGTACTCGAAGTGGGCCCGGACGGGGTGCTGTCGGCGCAGACGCAGGAGACCCTGGCCGAGCCCGCGGTGCCGGTGGTTCCCTTGCTGCGCAAGGACCGCGCCGAGGAACTCGCGGCCGTCACCGCGCTCGCGCGGCTGCACGTGGTCGGCGTCCGGGTCGACTGGGCGGCGGTGTTCGCGGGCACGGGCGCGCGCACGGTCGACCTGCCGACCTACGCCTTCGAGCACCGCCGCTACTGGCCGGAGCCGGGGGTGGCGCCGACCGAGGTGGACCCGGTGGACGCGGAGTTCTGGGCCGCGGTGCAGCAGCGGGACTTCGACGCGCTGACCTCGACGCTGGAGCTGGACAGCTCGACGGTGGCGGCGATGGTGCCCGCCCTGTCGTCGTGGCGCGCCCGGCGCCGCACTCAGTCCACAGTGGACTCTTGGCGGTACCGGGTCTCCTGGACCGCGTTGACCGAGGTGGCGCGGACGCCGTCGCCCGGGACGTGGCTCGCGGTGGTGCCCGCCGCGGTCGCGGCCGACGAGTGGGTGGCGGCGGTGCTCGCCGCGCTGGGGTCGTCGGTCGTGCGCCTGGAGGTCGCCTCCCTGGAGCGCGCCGCGCTGGCCGAGCGGGTGGCCGGGGTGCCGGACGCGGCGTTCGTGGGTGTGCTTTCCCTGGTGGCGCTGGATGAATCGGACTCCGGCGGAGCGCCTGCCGGGGTCGTCGGCACGGCGGCGCTGGTGCAGGCATTGGGTGACGCGGGCGTCGAGGCGCCGGTCTGGGCGGTGACGCGGGGCGCGGTGGCCGCGGTCGAGGCGGACCGGCCCGCCGATCCGCGCCAGGCCGCGGTGTGGGGCCTCGGCCGGGTCGCGGCGCTGGAGCAGCCGCACGCGTGGGGCGGACTGATCGACCTGCCGGAGCTGATGGACGGGCGCGCCGCACGGCGGCTGGCCGACGTCCTGACCCGCGGCGACGGGGAAGACCAGGTCGCCGTCCGCTCGACCGGCGTGTTCGGCCGCAGGCTGCTGCGGGCGCCGGGCGCGGCGGCGGCGGTCTGGGAGCCGTCCGGCCCGGTGCTGATCACCGGCGGTACCGGCGCCCTGGGTATCCAGGTGGCGCGCAGGCTGGCGGCGACCGGTGTGCGGGAACTGGTGCTGCTCAGCAGGAGCGGGCTGACGGCCCCTGGCGCGCCGGAACTGGTGGTCGAGCTTGCCGAGGCGGGCACCCGGGTCACGGTCGTGGCGTGTGACGCGGCCGACCGCGACGAGCTGGCTGCCGTGCTGGCGGCGCATCCGGTGGCCGCGGTCGTGCACACCGCGGGCGTGGTGGCCGACGGCGCCCTGGACTCGATGACACCGGACCGGTTCACCGCCGTCTTCCGGTCCAAAGTGGACTCCGCGATCGCGCTGGACGAGCTGACCCGCGACCTGGACCTGTCGGCGTTCGTGCTGTTCTCCTCGGTGGCGGGCACCATCGGCAGCCCCGGGCAGGCCAACTACGCGGCGGCCAACGCGATGCTGGACGCGGTGGCCGAGCACCGCCAGGCCGCCGGGCTCGCCGCGACGTCGATCGCGTGGGGCGCGTGGGCGGGCGACGGAATGGCCGCCGGGGGGCAGGAGCGGGCCGGTCGGCTGGGCATCGGCGCCATGGACCCCGAACTCGCGCTCACCGCGCTGGGACAGGTCGTGGGCGAGTCGCGGGCGACCGTGCTCGTCGCCGACATCGCACCGGATCGGTTGCTGGGCGCCATGTTCGCGCTGCGGCCGAACCGGGTGCTGGCGGACCTGCCGGGCGCGGCGGCCGTGCTCGCCGCGGTCGAGGCGGCGCGGCGCGAGGCCGAGTCGGCTGGGGCGGAGCTGACCGAGCGGCTGCGCGGCCGGTCGGGCGCCGAGCGGGTCGCGGTGCTGCTCGACGTGGTGCGCGGCCAGGCCGCCGCGGTGCTGGGCCACGCAGGCCCGGCGGCAGTCGGCGCCGACAAGGCGTTCCGCGACTTGGGGTTCGACTCGCTCTCCGCGGTCGAGTTGCGCAACCGGCTCGCCGAGCTGACCGGGCTGACCCTGACCGCGGGGATGGTGTTCGACTTCCCGACGCCGCGCGTGCTCGCCGAGCACCTCGTCGGCGAATTGCTCGGGCAGCGCGGCGAGATCGCCCCGGTCCGGTCGCAGGTCGGCGGGCCGACCGACGAGCCGCTGGCGATCGTGGGCATGGCCTGCCGGTTCCCCGGCGATGTGCGGACCCCGGAGGACTTCTGGCGGCTGCTGGCGCAGGGCCGCGACGGCATCGGCGGGTTCCCGACCGACCGGGGCTGGGACCTCGACGCGTTGGCGGGCACCGGCGGCGTCTCGCACAGCGACACCCAGGAGGGCGGATTCCTGCCCGACGCCGCGGGTTTCGACGCGGCGTTCTTCGGGATCTCCCCACGCGAGGCCGTCGCGATGGACCCGCAGCAGCGGCTGCTGCTGGAGGTGTCCTGGGAGGCGCTGGAGCGCGCCGGGATCGCGCCGCCCACGCTGCGCGGCAGCCAGGCCGGGGTGTTCATGGGCACCAACGGGCAGGACTACGCCAACCTGGTGCACCAGGCGGCCGAGGACATCGGCGGCCACGCCGCCACCGGGCTGGCGGCGAGCGTGCTCTCCGGCAGGCTCTCCTACACCTTCGGCCTGGAGGGGCCCGCGGTCACCATCGACACGGCGTGCTCGTCGTCGCTGGTGGCGCTACACCTCGCCGGGCAGGCGATTCGGCAGGGCGAGTGCGAGGTGGCGCTGGTCGGCGGCGTGACCGTGATGGCCACGCCGGACAACTTCGTCGAGTTCACCCGCCAGGGCGGGATGGCCGCCGACGGGCGGTGCAAGGCGTTCTCCGACGCCGCGGACGGCACCGGCTGGTCCGAGGGCGTCGGTGTGCTTGTGGTGCAACGGTTGTCGCACGCCCGGCGCGACGGACGCCGCGTCCTCGCCGTGGTGCGGGGCACGGCGGTCAACCAGGACGGCGCGTCCAACGGGCTGACTGCGCCCAACGGCCCGTCGCAGCAACGCGTGATCCGCCAGGCCCTCGCCAACGCCGGTCTGTCCACTTCGGACGTCGACGCGGTGGAGGCGCACGGCACCGGCACCACGCTCGGCGACCCGATCGAGGCGCAGGCGCTGCTGGCGACCTACGGGCGCGACCGCGAGCGGCCGCTGTGGCTGGGGTCGGTCAAGTCCAACATCGGGCACACGCAGGCCGCCGCGGGCGTCGCCGGTCTGATCAAGATGGTGCTGGCGCTGCGCAACGGCGAGCTGCCCAAGACGCTCTACGCCGAGGTCCCGTCGTCCCATGTGGACTGGCAGGCGGGCCCGGTGCGGCTGCTGAGCGAGCCGGTCGCGTGGCCGCGCGCGGACCGGCCCCGGCGGGCCGGGGTGTCCTCGTTCGGGGTCAGCGGGACCAACGCGCACGCCGTGCTGGAGGAAGCACCCGCGGAGTCGGACGTGGCCGAGTCGGTCGCCGGGCCGGTCGTGCCGTGGCTGGTGTCGGGCCGCGGTGCCGCCGCCGTGCGGGAACAGGCCGCGAGCCTCGCGTCCACTGTGGACGCCGCGAGCGATGTCGGGTTCACCCTGCTGGACACGCGCGCGGTGTTCGAGCACCGGGCGGTGGTGGTCGGCGAGGAGTCCGCGGACTTGCTGGCGGGTATAGGCGCCTTGGGTGCTGGGCTGCCGTCGCCCGCGGTGGTCGAGGGTCTGGCCGATGTCGAGGGCCGGACCGTGTTCGTGTTCCCCGGCCAGGGTTCGCAGTGGGTGGGCATGGGGGCCCGACTGCTGGACTCCTCGCCTGTGTTCGCCGAGCGGGTGGCCGAGTGCGCGGCGGCGCTCGACCCGTTCATCGACTGGTCGCTGGTCGAGGTGTTGCGCGGCGAGGCACCGGACTCGGTGCTGGAGCGGGTGGACGTGGTGCAGCCCGCGTCGTTCGCGGTGATGGTGTCGCTGGCTGCGCTGTGGGAGGCGCACGGTGTGGTGCCGGACGCGGTGGTCGGGCACTCGCAGGGTGAGATCGCGGCGGCGTGTGTGTCCGGTGCACTGTCTCTTGTGGACGCCGCGCGGGTGGTGGCGCTGCGCAGCCAGGCCATTGCCGCCGAGCTGGCGGGCAAGGGCGGGATGGTCTCGATCGCGTTGTCGCGGCACGAGATCCAGGACCGGCTGGCGGCGTGGGACGGTCGGGTGTCGCTGGCCGCGGTCAACGGGCCGCGGTCGGTCGTGGTGTCCGGCGAGCCCGACGCCCTGGCGGAGCTGAGCGCGGCGGTCGCCGCCGACGACGTCCGGGTCCGGCAGATCCCGGTGGACTACGCCTCGCACTCGGTGCAGGTGGAGTTGGTGCGGGAGCGGCTGCGCGAGCAGTTGGGGCCGGTGCGGCCGCGGGTGCCGCGGGTGGCGTTCTACTCCACGGTGAGCGACGGCTGGATCGACCAGCCGGTGCTGGACGCCGACTACTGGTACCGCAACCTGCGCCAGACCGTCGGCTTCCAGCCCGCGATCGAGGCGCTGCTCGGTCACGGCTACCGGGCCTTCGTCGAGGTCAGCGCGCACCCGGTGCTGACCTTGGGGGTGGCCGACTCGGTCGCCGAGGCCGGTGAGCCCGCCGTGGTGGCGGGCACGCTGCGCCGCGACGACGGCGGCCTGCGCCGGTTCGCCACGTCGCTGGCGGAGGTGTTCGTCCGGGGCGTGGCGGTGGACTGGGCACCGTTCTTCGCGGGCACCGGCGCGCGCCGGGTCGACCTGCCGACCTACGCCTTCCAGCACGAGCGGTTCTGGATCGCCACCACCGCACCGCGATCGGCCTCGGCCGACCCGGCGGACACCGAGTTCTGGGCGGCGGTGGAGCGCGCCGACGTTGCCGAGTTCGCGGCGGGCCTGCACGTGGCCGAGGACTCGCTCGCCGCGGTGCTGCCCGCGCTGTCGTCCTGGCGCAAGCAGCGCCGGGACCGGTCCGTTGTGGACTCATGGCGCTACCGGGTCGCGTGGCGCCCAACGGAATCCGCGCCGCGGGCGACCCTGGCGGGCGACTGGCTGCTGGTGACCGCCGAGGGCATCGCGGACGAGGACGTGGCCGCGGCGCTGGGCGCGCACGGGGCCGGGGTACGCAGGCTGGTGCTGGACGAGTCGTGCGTCGATCGGACCGAGCTGGCGTCGCGTATGGACAGTGCGGGCGATGTCGCGGGCATCGTGTCGGTGCTGGCCGCCGCCGAGCAGCCGTGCGAGCGGTACCCGGCGCTGGCGACCGGTCTCGCGCTGACTGTCGCCCTGGTGCAGGCACTGGCGGACACCGGGATCGAGGCGCCGCTGTGGCTGCTCACCCGGGGCGCGGTGTCGACCGGGCCGGGCGACACGGTCATCCGGCCGGTGCAGGCCCAGGTGCAGGGCATCGGGTGGACGGCGGCGCTGGAGCACCCGCGGCGCGGCGGCGGCGTGGTCGACCTGCCCGAGACCCTGGACGAGCGCGCCGCGCACCGGCTTGCCGCTGTGCTGGCGGGCGGAACCGGTGAGGATCAGGTCGCGATCCGGGCAGCAGGCGTGCTGGCGCGGCGGGTGGTGCGCGCACCGGCCACCGAGCGCGCGCGGACGTGGCGCCCGCGCGGCACCACACTGGTGACCGGCGCCACCGGGTCGATCGGACCGGACCTGGCGCGGTGGCTCGCGCGGCGCGGCGCCGAACACCTGGTGCTGACCAGCCGCAGCGGGCTGGCCGCGCCCGGTGCTGCCGAACTGGTGGCCGAACTCGCCGAACTGGGCGCCACGGCGACGGTCTTGTCGTGCGACGTCGCCGACCGTGACGCCGTCGCCGCGCTGCTGGCCGGGCTCAAGGCCGACGGGCATGTGGTGCGCACGGTCGTGCACACCGCGGCCGTGATCCGGTTGGGCCAACTGGCACAGTCCACAATGGACGAGTTCGCCATGGTGATCGACGCCAAGGTGGCGGGCGCGCGGCACCTCGACGAGCTGCTCGACGACGACGAGCTGGACGCGTTCGTGCTGTACTCCTCGATCGCGGGCCTCTGGGGCAGCGGCGACCACGGCGCCTATGTCGCGGGCAACGCCTTCCTCGGCGCGCTCGCCGCGGACCGCCGGGCCCGCGGCCTGCACGCGCTGTCGCTGCACTGGGGCAAGTGGGCCGACGACGAGCGCCTCGGCGAGGACCCGTTCGGGCTGCGCCGCCGCGGCCTGGTGTACCTGGACCCGGAGACCGCGATGGCCGGGCTGGGCCAGGCGCTCGACGGCGACGACACCGCCGTCACCGTCGCGGACATCGACTGGACGCGCTACTACCCGGTGTTCAGCTCCAGCCGCGCCACCCGGCTGTTCGACGAGGTGCCCGAGGTGCGCCTGCTGTCCGCGGCGACCCAGCGCAGTGCCGCGCCCGGGGGCGAGTTCGCGACGAAGGTGCGCGCGCTGCCCGCCGCCGAGCGGACGCGGACGCTGCTGGACCTGGTCCGCGCCGCGGCCGCGGCCGTGCTGGGCCACGCGTCCGGCGAGGCGCTGCCCGAGCGGCGCGCGTTCCGGGACGTGGGCTTCGACTCGGTCACCGCGGTCGACCTGCGCAACCGGCTCGCCGCGGCCACCGGGCTGACCTTGCCCGCCACCATGGTGTTCGACCACCCGAACCCGGTCGCGCTGGCCGAGTTCCTGGGCACCGAGATCGCGGGCGGCGCCCGCACGGTCGTCACTGTCGAGAGTGGACAGTCCGCTGCGGACGACGAGCCGATCGCGATCATCGGGATGGGCTGCCGGTTCCCCGGCGGGGCGGGTTCGCCGGAGGAGTTGTGGCGGCTGGTCCTCGACGGGGTCGACGCGATCACCGGGTTCCCGGCCGACCGCGGCTGGGACCCCGAGTCGGTCTACGACCCGGACCCCGACCAGCCGGGCAAGAGCTACACCGTGCAGGGCGGATTCCTGCACGACGCCGCGGAGTTCGACCCCGGGTTCTTCGGGATCTCGCCGCGCGAGGCGCTGGCGATGGACCCGCAGCAGCGGCTGCTGCTGGCCACCGCGTGGGAGGCGATCGAGCGGGCGGGCATCGACCCCGAGTCGCTGCGCGGCAGCCGGACCGGCGCGTTCATCGGTGCCAGCTACCAGGGTTACGGCGCCGACGGGTTCGGCGGGGTCGAGGGCGCCGAGGCGCACCTGATGACCGGCTCGTCGTCCAGTGTGCTGTCCGGCCGGGTGTCCTACCTGTTCGGGCTGGAGGGCCCCGCGGTCACCCTGGACACCGCGTGCTCGTCGTCGCTGGTGGCGCTGCACCTGGCGTGCCGGTCGGTGCGCAGCGGGGAAAGCTCGCTGGCGCTGGCGGGCGGCGTCACCGTGATGGCCTCGCCCACCAGCTTCGTGGGCTTCAGCAGGCAGCGCGCGCTGGCGGTCGACGGCCGCTCCAAGGCGTTCGCCGATGCGGCGGACGGGATGACGCTGGCCGAGGGCGCCGGCGTGCTGCTGGTGGAGCGGCTGTCCGACGCGGTGCGCAACGGGCACCCGATTCTGGCTGTGGTGCGGGGAAGCGCGATCAACCAGGACGGCGCGTCCAACGGGCTGACGGCGCCCAACGGGCCGTCGCAGCAGCGGGTGATCCGGCACGCGCTCGCCGACGCCGGACTGTCCACTTCGGACGTCGACGTGGTCGAGGCACACGGCACCGCGACGCGCCTCGGCGACCCGATCGAGGCGCAGGCGCTGCTCGCGACCTACGGCCAGGACCGGGACCGCCCACTGCTGCTGGGCTCGGTCAAGTCCAACATCGGCCACACCCAGGCCGCCGCGGGCGCCGCAGGCGTGATCAAGATGGTCATGGCGCTGCGCCACGGCATCCTGCCGAAGACCCTGCACGTCGACGCGCCGTCGTCGCACGTGGACTGGTCGGCGGGCGCGGTGGAGCTGCTGACCGAGCAGGCCGCGTGGCCGGACCGCGGCCACGCGCGCCGGGTGGGCGTGTCGTCGTTCGGGATCAGCGGCACCAACGCGCACGTCATCCTGGAGCAGGCGCCCGGGCAGGCCGAACCGGCGGACGCGCCCGCGCCGGGGCTCGCCCCGGTGCTGATCTCCGCGCGCACCGACGCGGCGCTGCGCGTACAGGCAGGCCGACTGCTGTCCATAGTGGACCAAACGGCGGCCGCGGACCTCGCGTTCTCGCTGGCCACCGGCCGATCCGGGTTCGAGCACCGGGCGGCGATCGTGCCGGGCGACCACGCGGACCTGGTCCGCGGCCTCACGGCGCTGCGCGACGGCGTGCCCGCCGCCGGTCTGGTGCGGGGCACCGCGGTGGCGGGCCCGCTCGCGTTCCTGTGCGCGGGCCAGGGCAGCCAGCGCCCGGGGATGGGCCGCGAACTGTACGCCGCGTTCCCCGCGTTCGCCGACGCCTTGGACGCCGTGCTGATCCACCTCGACACCGAACTGGACCGCCCGCTGCGCGAGGTCATGTTCGCCGAGCCGGACACCGCGGCGGCGGTGTTGCTGGACGAGACCGGTTACACCCAGCCCGCGCTGTTCGCGCTGACCGTGGCCCTCTACCGGCTGGTCGAGTCGTGGGGCGTCCGGCCCGACTACCTCGCCGGGCACTCCATCGGCGAGATCGCCGCCGCCCACCTGGCGGGCGTGCTCTCGCTGCCCGACGCGTGCACCCTGGTGGCCGCCCGCGGGCGGCTGATGCAGGCGCTGCCGCGCGGCGGGGCGATGGTGTCGGTGCGGGCGAGCGAGGACGAGGTCACCCCGCTGCTGACCGACCGGGTGTCGATCGCGGCGGTCAACGGTCCGGCCGCGGTGGTCGTCGCGGGCGACGAGGACGCCGTGGCGGCGGTGGCCGAGCACTTCGCGGCCCTGGGCCGCAAGACCAAGGCGCTGCGGGTGAGTCACGCGTTCCACTCCCCGCGGATGGACGCCATGCTCGCCGACTTCGCCCGTGTCGCCGAGCGGATCTCCTATCGCGCGCCGGAAATCTCACTGGTGTCCACTGTGTCCGGTGCGCTCGCCACCGCCGAGCAGGTCTGCTCGCCGCGGTACTGGGTCGAGCACGTCCGGCACGCGGTGCGCTTCGCCGACGGGGTCACCTGCCTGGCCGCACAAGGGGTCCGCACGTTCCTGGAACTCGGCCCGGACGGCGTGCTGTGCGCCATGGCGCGCGACAGCCTGGCCGACGAGCGGACGGTGCTCGTGCCCGCCCTGCGCCGCGACCGCGCCGAGGTGTCCGCCATCGTCACCACCCTGGCGGGCCTGTACGTGCACGGTGTGGCCGTGGACTGGGCCGCCTACTTCGCCCGCGCGGGCGCGCGCCGGGTCGACCTGCCCACCTATCCCTTCCAGAACCAGCGCTTCTGGCCGGAACCCTCGATCGTGCCCGCGCTCACCGAAGACGGTGTGGACGCGGAGTTCTGGGCCGCGGTGGAGCGCGGCGACCTGCGGTCGCTGGCCACCACGCTCGACCTCGACGGCGACACCCTCACCACCCTGGTCCCCGCGCTGTCCTCCTGGCGCCGCAAGCGAACCGCGCAGTCCATGGTGGACGGGTGGCAGCACCGGGTGACCTGGAAGCCGCTCGGGTCCGCCATTGCGCCGTCGAGCGGCACCTGGCTGGTGCTGATCCCGGCGGGCGCGCGGTCCGACGAGTGGGCCGCCGCCGTACTGGCCGGCCTCGGCGGGGACACCGTCCTGATCGAGGTCGCCGACCCCGACCGCGCCGCCCTCGCCGAGCGGCTGCGCGCCCTGGGCGCCGACGGCGTCCGGTTCGCGGGAGTGCTGGCGCTGCCCGCGCTCGCGTCCGGCGGCGCCGAGGTGCCCGCCTGCCTCACGTTCACCACCGCCGTCGTGCAGTCGCTGGGCGACGCGGGCATCGAGGCGCCGCTGTGGTGCCTCACCCGGGGCGCGGTGTCCGTCGGCCGGTTCGACGCCGCGCCCGATCCGGTGCAGGCCGCGGTCTGGGGCCTCGGCCGGGTGGTCGCGCTGGAGCACCCGCGCCGCTGGGGTGGGCTCGTGGACCTGCCCGCCGACCTCGACCCCGCCGCCGTCCGCAGGCTCGCGGGCGTCCTGGCCGGGACCGACGGCGAGGACCAGGTGGCCGTGCGCGCGGCGGGCGTGTTCGGGCGCAGGCTCGCGCACAGCCCGGCGACCGGGGACGCCGCCCGGCCCGAGTTCGCCCCGCGCGGAACGGTGCTGGTCACCGGCGGTACCGGCGGCCTCGGCAGCCAGGTGGCCCGCTGGCTGGCACACGCGGGCGCGCGGCACCTGCTGTTGACCAGCAGGCGCGGCATGGCCGCGCCCGGCGCGGTGGAGCTGCACCGCGAGCTGACCGACCTCGGCACCAGGGTCACCATCGCGGCCTGCGACGCAGCGGACCGGGACGCGCTGGCCGAGCTGCTCGCCGCGGTCCCCGCCGACTGTCCACTCGGTACGGTGATCCACACCGCGGGCGTCGTGGCGGACGGTCTCGTGGACGCGTTCACCCCGGCGGACTTCGCGGCCGTGCTGCGCGCGAAACTGGTCGCCGCCACCAACCTGCACGAGCTGACCGCGACCGCCGACCTGTCCGCGTTCGTCCTTTTCTCCTCGACGGCGGGCGTCATCGGCGCCGCCGGGCAGGGCAACTACGCCGCGGGCAACGCCTTCCTGGACGCCCTCGCCGAGCGGCGGCGGGCGAGCGGGCTGCCCGCGACGTCGATCGCGTGGGGCCCGTGGGCCGACACCGGCATGGTCGCCGACGACGCCGACGTGCGGAACCGGGTGCGCCGCGCGGGATTCACGCCGCTGGCACCGGACGCCGCGCTCTCCGCGCTGCGTCAGGCGATCGAGCAGGCGGACCCGGTCGTCGCCGTCGCGGACGTGGACTGGGCCCGGTTCGCCGCCGCGTTCGCCGCCTTCCGGCCCGCACCGCTGATCGCGGACCTGCCCGAGGTGCGCGCCCTCGCCGAGCCCGGGATCGGCGCGGGCCCGGCCGCGGACTCGGTGCTCGCGGACCTGCCCGCCGCCGACCGGGCGCGGTTCGTACTCGACGTGGTGCGCGCGCAGGTGGCCGCCGTGCTCGGGCACGCCGACGCGGGTGCCGTCGAGGCCGACCGGGCGTTCCAGGACCTGGGCTTCGACTCGCTGACCACGCTCGAACTGCGCAACGGCCTCGGCGTCGCCACCGGGCTGAGCCTGCCCGCGTCGCTGGTCTACGACTACCCGACACCGCGCGCGCTGGCCGAGCACCTGCTCGCCGAACTGCTCGGCTCGCTGCGGGAGCCGGTCGCGCCCGTCGTGCGGGTGTCCGACGACGACCCGATCGCGATCGTCGGCGTCGGCTGCCGGTTCCCCGGCGACGTGGCCACCCCCGAGGAGCTGTGGGCGCTGCTCGCCGACGGCCGCGACGGGATCTCGGGCTTCCCCGCCGACCGCGGCTGGGACCTGGCCGGGCTCGCCGCGGGCGCCTCGATCACCCGCGAGGGCGGGTTTCTGGCCGACGTGGCCGAGTTCGACGCCGCGTTCTTCGGCATCTCGCCCCGCGAGGCGCTGGCGATGGACCCGCAGCAGCGGCTGCTGCTGGAGACCTCGTGGGAGGCGCTGGAGCGCGCCGGGATCGACCCTGCGACCCTGCGCGGCAGCCAGACCGGCGTGTTCGTCGGCACCAACGGCCAGGACTACGCGGGCGTGGTCCGCGCCGCCGCCGCCGAGGTCCAGGGCTACATCGCCACCGGCACCACCGCGAGCGTCATGTCCGGGCGGCTGTCCTACGCGCTGGGGCTGGAGGGGCCCGCCGTCACGGTCGACACGGCGTGCTCGTCCGCGCTCGTCGCGATGCACTGGGCGATGCGCGCGCTGCGCGGCGGCGAGTGCTCGCTCGCGTTGGCGGGCGGCGTGTCGGTGATGTCCAGCCCGGACTCGTTCATCGAGTTCAGCACCCAGGGCGGGTTGGCGCCGGACGGCAGGTGCAAGCCGTTCGCCGCCGCCGCGGACGGCACGAGCTGGTCCGAGGGCGTCGGCGTGCTGGTGCTGGAGCGACTCTCCGACGCCGTCCACAATGGACACGACGTGTGGGGGCTGCTGCGCGGGTCCGCGGTCAACCAGGACGGCGCGTCCAACGGCCTGACCGCCCCGAACGGCCCGGCGCAGCAGCGCGTCATCCGGGCGGCCCTCGCCGACGCCGGCGTCGGCCCGGACGAGATCGACGCGGTCGAGGCACACGGAACCGGCACCACCCTCGGCGATCCGATCGAGGCGCAGGCGTTGCTGAGCACCTTCGGCGCGGACCGGGAGCGGCCGCTCTGGCTGGGCTCGGTCAAGTCGAACTTCGGGCACACGCAGGCCGCGGCGGGCGCGGCGGGCGTGATCAAGATGGTGCTGGCGATGCGGCACGGCGTGCTCCCGCGCAGCCTGCACATCGACGCGCCGACGTCCCATGTGGACTGGACGGCCGGGCCGGTGGCGCTGCTGCGCGAGCCGACGCCGTGGCCCGAGACCGGGCGCCCGCGCCGGGCCGGGGTGTCCGCGTTCGGGGTCAGCGGGACCAACGCGCACGTCATCGTCGAGCAGGCCGGGGTCGCGCCCGAACCGGTCCCGGCACCCGTCGCGTTGGCCGCGGTCACGCCATGGCCGGTGTCCGGCCGGACGGCGCAGGCGCTGGCCGCGCAGGTCGAGCGGCTCACGTCCTTTGTGGCCGGTCGACCGACGGTGTCCCCGGTCGACGTGGGGCACACGCTCGCCACCGCCCGTTCGACCTTCGCCCACCGCGCGGTGCTGCTGGCCACGGCCGACCGGGTGTTCGAGGTCGCCAACGGCGTCGCCGCGCGCACCTCGGGCGGCACCGCGTTCCTGTTCTCCGGCCAGGGTTCCCAGCGCGCGGGCATGGGCCGCGAGCTGTACCACCGGTTCCCCGTGTTCGCGGCGGCCTTCGACGAGGCCACCGCGCACCTCGACCTGGACCTGGACCGCCCGCTGCGCGGGATCGTGCTGGCCGACGCGGGCACCGCCGAGGCGGCTCTGCTCGACCGGACCGGCTACACCCAGCCCGCGCTGTTCGCCGTCGAGGTGGCGCTGTTCCGGCTGGTCGAGTCGCTCGGCGTGCGGCCGGACTTCGTCGCGGGCCACTCGATCGGCGAGATCACCGCGGCCCACGTCGCGGGCGTACTGTCCCTTTCGGACGCCTGCACGCTGGTGGCCGCGCGGGCCCGGCTGATGCAGGCGCTGCCCGCGGGCGGCGCGATGGTGGCGTTGCAGGCGAGCGAGGACGAGGTCGTCCCGCTGCTCACCGACCGGGTCTCGATCGCCGCCGTCAACGGGCCCACCTCGGTGGTCGTCGCCGGCCGCCAGAGTTCGGTCGTCGCGCTCGCCAAGCGGTTCGAGGAGCGGGGGCGCCGCACGAAGCCGCTCCCGGTGAGCCACGCGTTCCACTCGGCGCTGATGGACCCGATGCTCGAAGACTTCGGCACCGTCGTCGCCGGACTGCGGTTCCAGGCGCCGCGCATCCCCGTGGTGGCCAACCGCACCGGCACCCTCGCCGCGCCGGACACCCTGTGCTCGCCCGAGTACTGGGTGCGGCACGTGCGGGACACGGTGCGCTTCGGCGCGGGCGTACAGGCTCTGCGCGCCGCGGGCGTGACGACCTTCGTGGAGGTGGGCCCAGACGGCGCGCTCACCGCGCTGGCCCGCGAGGTGCTCGCCGAGTCGGCCGACCTGCTGCTGGTTCCGTTGCTGCGCAAGGACCGCAGCGAGGAGACCGCGTTCGCCACCGCGCTGGGCAGGCTGCACGCGCACGGCGTCGGGGTGGACTGGTCGCCGCTGTTCGCGGGCACCGGGGCGCGCCGGATCGACCTGCCGACCTACGCCTTCCAGCGCACCCGGTTCTGGCCCGACACCATCGCGGGTGCCGAGGCCGAACACCCGGTGGACGCCGAGTTCTGGTCCGCCGTCGACCGGGCCGACCTTCCCGCCCTGTCGTCCACATTGGACATCGAGGCCGGTGAGCTGTCCACTGTGGTCACCGCGCTCTCCACGTGGCGCAGGCGCAGGCACGAGAAGTCCACTGTGGATGGCTGGCGCTACCAGGTGGTCTGGGCGCCGGTCACCCTGCCCAAGGCGACGCCCGGCGGACCCTGGCTGGTGCTCGCCAGCCCCGGACAGCCCGAGGCCCCGTGGGTGTCGGACGCGCTGACTGCGGTGTCCGTCGAGGTCGACGGGACCGACGACGCGGCGGTGGCGCGGGCGCTGACCGGGCTCGGCGACCCGCCCTTCGTCGGCGTGGTCTCCCTGCTGGCCGGGCTGACGCCGGAGTCGCTGCTGTCCGCCCTGGCCGACGCGGGTGTCGAGGCGCCGCTGTGGTGGGTCACCCGGGGCGCGGTCGCGGTCGGCGGGACCGACCGGCTGGGCGATGTCGGACAGGCCGCCGGGTGGGGCCGGGGCCGGGTCGCGGCGCTGGAGCAGCCGCGGCGGTGGGGCGGCCTGGTCGACCTGCCGGACACCCTCGACGACGCCACCTCGGCCGCCTTCGCCTCGGTGCTGGCCGCGCGCGACGGCGAGGACCAGGTCGCGGTCCGCGCGAACGGCACCTTCGGCAGGCGGCTCGTCCGGCTGAACCCGGCCGGTGCCGGATGGTCTCCCGATGGCACGGTGCTCGTCGCGGGCGGGGTCGGGCCGATGGGGGCCCGGGTCGCCAGCTGGCTGGCCCGCGAAGGCGCCGAACACGTCGTGCTGACCGGGCGTCGCGGCGCGGCCGCCACTGGCGCGGCCGACCTCGAAGCGGACCTGCGCGCCCTCGGCGCGGACGTCACGGTCGCCACCTGCGAGTCCGCCGACCAGGCGGGCATCGCCGCCGTGCTGGCCGCGATTCCCGCGCCGAGCACGGTGTTCCTCGCCGACGACGAACCCGACTCCGCCGACGACCCGCTCGCTGCCGTGGCCGCCGTGGCCGCGGTGCTCGCCGACCGGCCGGACACCGCGCTGGTGCTGTTCGGGTCGATCGCCGGGGTCTGCGGCTTCCGCGGGCAGAGCGCCGAAGCCGGGGTGAGCGCCGTCCTCGACGCCGTCGCCCAGGACCGGCGCGACCGCGGCCTGGCCACCCTCACGGTGTCCTGGGGCGCGTGGGACACCGCCGTCGACTCGGCGACCGGGACCGGCGGGCACCTGCGGCTGAGCGGGCTGCCCGCGATGGACCCCGACCTCGCGCTGGCCGCGCTGCCCGGCGCGCTCGCCGCGGGCGTGCCCGCCGTGACCGTCGCCGACGTGGCGTGGGACCGGTTCGCGCCCGCGTTCACCGCGACCCGCCGCAGCCCGCTGCTGGGCGCGCTGCCGGAGGCCAGGGTCGCGATCGAGGCGGCCGCCCAGGCGGGCGAGACCGTTGGGGCCGAGCTGCGGGCGAGGCTGCTGGCCCTGCCCGGCGCCGAGCGGTCCGACGAGGTGCTGCACCTGGTCCGGGCCAAGGTAGCCGTGGTGCTCGGGCATGCCGGGCCGGAGGTGATCGAGCCGGACTGGCCGTTCAAGGACCTCGGGTTCGACTCGCTCACCGCGGTCGACCTGCGCGACCAGCTCACCACGGCGACCGGGTTGCGGCTGTCCGCCACCCTCGCCTTCGACTACCCGACGCCCGTGGCGCTCGCCGACCACGTGCTGGCCGAACTCGTCGGCGACGGCGGCGTCGACGACGCGCTGGTGCCCATGGCCGGTATCGACGCCAACGCCGACGACCCGATCGTCATCGTCGGCATGAGCTGCCGCTACCCGGGCGGGGTCCGCTCGCCGGAAGACCTCTGGCGGCTGGTGCTCGACGGCGTCGACGCGGTCGGCGACCTGCCCGCGGACCGCGGCTGGGACCTCGACGCCCTGGCCCGCGGCGACGCGGCGGGCCACGGCCGCAGCGTCACCGCGCGGGGCGGGTTCCTCTACGACGTCGCGGACTTCGACCCCGACTTCTTCGCCATCTCCCCGCGCGAGGCGCTGGTGATGGACCCGCAGCAGCGCCTCGTGCTCACGGCGGCCTGGGAGGCCCTGGAGCGCGCGGCGATCGATCCGGCCGCGCTGCGCGGCACCGACGTCGGCGTGTTCGTCGGCGGCGGCAGCGGCGACTACCGCCCGCCCGCCGAGACGGGCCAGTGGCAGACCGCGCAGTCCGCGAGCCTGCTGTCGGGCCGCGTCGCCTACACCTTCGGTTTGCAGGGACCCACCGTGTCGGTGGACACCGCGTGCTCGTCCTCGCTCGTGGCGCTGCACCTTGCCGCGCAATCGATCCGCGGCGGCGAGTGCGCGATGGCGCTCGCTGGCGGCGTCACCGTGATGGCCACCCCGATGGGCTTCACCGAGTTCAGCGAGATGGGCGCGCTGTCCCCGGACGGCCGGTGCAAGGCGTTCTCCGCCGACGCCGACGGCACCGGCTGGGCCGAGGGCGTGGGCATGCTCGTGCTGGAGCGACTCTCCGCCGCGCGCGACCAGGGCCACCGGGTGCTGGCGGTCCTGCGCGGGTCGGCGATCAACCAGGACGGCGCGTCCAACGGCCTGACCGCGCCCAGCGGACCGGCCCAGCAGCGGGTCATCCGGCGCGCGCTGGCCGCCGCCGGACTGTCCGGCACCGAGGTCGACGCGGTCGAGGCGCACGGCACCGGCACCACCCTCGGCGACCCGATCGAGGCGCAGGCGCTGCTGGCCACCTACGGCCGCGAGCGCGCGCGCCCGTTGCTGCTCGGCACCGTCAAATCGAACATCGGCCACACGCAGGCCGCCGCGGGCGTCGCGGGGATCATCAAGATGGTCATGGCGATGCGGCACGGCGTGCTGCCCAAGACCCTGCACGCGGACACCCCGTCGGCGCATGTGGACTGGTCGGCGGGCGGAGTCGACCTGCTCACCGACGCCGTGACGTGGCCGGACACCGGCCGCGCGCGCCGCGTGGGCGTGTCGTCGTTCGGCGCCAGCGGCACCAACGCGCACGTGATCCTCGAACAGGCGCCGCCGGTCGAGACCGCGGACCGGACGGCGCCCGAGCACGGGGTGCTGCCCGTGCTGGTCTCCGCCCGCACGCCCGCCGCGCTGCGCGAGCAGGCGGGCCGACTGCTCGCCCACGTCCGGGAGCACGACGTCACGCCCGCCGACCTCGCCTTGTCGGCGTCGACCCGATCGGTGTTCGAGCACCGGGCCGCCGTGCTCGGCGGCGACCGCGACGAGCTGCTCGCGGGCCTCGCGGCGCTGGCCCGCGACGAGCGCGCGCCGCACGTCGTGCGGGACGAGGCCGCCCGGTCGGGCAAGCTCGCGGTGCTGTTCTCCGGCCAGGGCAGCCAGCGGCTCGGCATGGGCCGCGCGGCGTACGACCGGTTCCCGGTGTTCGCCGCCGCGCTGGACGCGGTGCTGGCCGAGTTGGACGAGTCGCTGCGGGACCTGATGTGGGGTGCCGACGCCGACGCGCTGAACGAGACGGGCACCACCCAGCCCGCCCTGTTCGCGATCGAGGTGGCGCTGTTCCGGCTGGTCGAGTCGTGGGGGGTGCGGCCGGACCTGGTGGCCGGGCACTCGATCGGCGAGATCGCCGCCGCGCACGTGGCCGGTGTGCTGTCGCTGCCGGACGCGGCCCGGCTGGTCACCGCGCGGGCCCGGCTGATGCAGGCCCTGCCGCGCGGCGGGGCGATGGTGGCGGTGCGGGCGACCGAGGCCGAGGTCACCCCGCTGCTCGGCGACCTGGTGTCGATCGCGGCCGTCAACGGGCCCACGTCCGTGGTGATCTCCGGCGACGAGGCCGCGGTGACGGCGCTCGCGGAGACCTTCGCGGAGCAGGGCCGCGAGACCTCCCGGCTGCGCGTGTCGCACGCGTTCCATTCGCCGCTGATGGCGCCGATGCTGGCCGAGTTCCGGGCCGTGGTCGAGGGTCTTTCCCTTGCGGCGCCCCGTATCCCGGTCGTGTCGAACCTGACCGGCGCGGTGGCGGGTGCCGACGAGCTGTGCTCCCCGGAGTACTGGGTGCGGCATGTGCGCGAGACGGTCCGGTTCGGCGACGGGGTGCGGTCGCTGGTCGAGCGGGGCGTGACGGCGTTCGTCGAGCTGGGGCCGGACGGCCTGCTGTCGGCCATGGCTCAGGACAACCTCGGTGCGGCGCCGACCGCGCTGCTGGTTCCCGTGCTGCGCAAGGACCGCGGCGAGGAGATCAGCCTGGTCACCGCCCTGGCCCGACTGCACGCCCGCGGTGTGCGCGTGGACTGGGCCGGGTTCTTCGCGGGCCGCGGCGGGCACCAGGTCGACCTGCCGACCTACGCCTTCCAGCAGCAGCGCTACTGGCCCGACGCCGTGGCGCGGGTCGCCGCGCCGGGCGCGCCCGACCACGAGTTCTGGACGGCCGTGGCCGAACAGGACTTCACCGCCCTGGAGTCCGTGCTCGACGTCGAGGGCGACGCGCTGTCCAAGGTGCTGCCCGCCCTGATGGACTGGCGCAGGCAGCGGCAGGATCAGGCCGAAGTGGACAGTTGGCGGAACCGGATCACCTGGAAGCCGCTGACCCGGCCCGCCGCGGCCGCGCCCGCCGGGACCTGGCTCGCGGTCGTGCCCGCGGCCGGGTCCGACCCGGCCTGGGTGTCCGCCGTGCTCGACGCGGTGGGCACCGACGTGGTGCGGGTCGACGTGGCCGAGCCCGATCGGGGCGCACTCGCCGCGGTGCTGGGCGAGCGGGCCGCCGGGGTCGCGGGCGTCGTCGCGCTGCCCGCGCCGGGCGGTGCCCGGGCCGGGGCGGCGCTGGCCGCCACCGTGCTCCAGGCCCTCGGTGACGCGCGCGTCGACGCTCCACTGTGGTGCGTCACGCGCGGCGCGGTGTCGGTCGGCCGGTCCGATCCGCCGCGCGACCCGGCGCAGGCCGCCGTGTGGGGGCTCGGCATCGTGGCCGCGCTGGAGCACCCGCGGCGCTGGGGCGGGCTGATCGACCTGCCCGACACCCTCGACCAGCGGTCGGCGGACTGCCTTGGCGCGGTCCTGGCCGGTCTCGACGGCGAGGACCAGGTCGCCATCCGGCCCGCTGCGGTGTTCGGCCGCCGGATGATGCCCGCGCCCGCGCCTCGGCCGGGGGAGCAGTGGAACCCGAGCGGCACGGTCCTGGTCACCGGAGGTACCGGCGCGCTGGGCGGGCACGTCGCGCGCAAGCTCGTCCAGTCCGGCGCCGAGCACCTGGTGCTGGCCAGCCGCGGCGGACCGGCCGCGCCCGGCGCCGCCGAGCTGCGCGACGAACTCGCCGCCCTGGGCGCCCGGGTCACCGTGGCGGCCTGCGACGTCGCCGACCGCGACGCCCTGAGCGCGCTGCTGGCGGACATCCCGGCCGAGTACCCGCTCACGGGCGTGGTGCACGCGGCGGGCGTGCTGGACGACGGCGTGCTCGACCGGCTCACCCCCGACCGGTTCGACGCGGTGTTCCGCGCCAAGGTCGACTCGGCGTTCCTGCTCGACGAGCTGACCCGGGACCTGGACCTGGCGGCGTTCGTGCTGTTCTCCTCCGCGTCGGCGGCGGTGGGCAACCCCGGCCAGGCCAACTACGCGGCGGCCAACGCCGTGCTCGACGCGCTGGCCGACCAGCGTCGGTCCCGCGGCCTCGCGGCGACCTCGATCGCCTGGGGCGCCTGGGGTGGCGGCGGCATGGCCGACAGCGCCGACGCGGCGGCGAGCTCCCGGCGCGCCGGGATCGCCACGATGGACCCCGAGCTGGCGTGCGCGGCGCTGTGCCAGCTCGTCGCGGAGGACGAGCCGACGGCGGTGGTCGCCGCCGTGGCGCGGGGCCAGTTCGCCCGCGGGTTCCTCGGTGCCCGGCCCAGCGCGCTGCTGCGGGACATCCCCGGTGCCGCCGACGCGGCCGTGCCCGACGCCGTCCCGGCCGCGGGCGAGTTCCGCGCGCACCTGCTGGCGCTGCCGCGCACCGGCCGCTTCGACGAGGTTCTCGACCTGGTCCGCACCCGGTCCGCCGAGGTGCTGGGCAGGCCGGACGTGGACGCCGTGGGGGCCGAGCGGCCCTTCCGCGACCTCGGCTTCGACTCGCTGGCCACGGTGGAGTTGCGCAACCAGCTCACCGCCGTGACCGGGCTGAACCTGCCGTCGACGCTGGTGTTCGACCACCCGACGCCCGCCGCGCTCGCCGAGTACGTGCTGGCCGAGCTGGTGCCGGACGACGCGGCCGACCCCGCGACCGACACCGGGGAGGCCGAGATCCGGGCGCTGCTGGCCACGGTGCCGCTGTCGCGGCTGCGGGAGATCGGGGTGCTGGAGCCGCTGCTACAGCTCACCGGGCACGACGGCGCCGCCGCGTCGACCGCGGCGCGGGACGACGACGACTCGATCGACGCGATGACGGTGGACGACCTGGTGCGGGCGGCTCTCGACGGAGAGTCCGACCTGGCGCACGACCGGAGGAACTGACCCATGAACTCGCCCAGCGACAAGGTCGTCGAAGCGCTGCGCGCCGCGGTCAAGGAGACCGAGCGGCTGCGCAGGCAGAACCGCCAGCTCGTCGCCGCCGGTGCCGAACCGGTCGCCATCATCGGGATGAGCTGCCGGTTCCCCGGCGGCGTGACCTCGCCGGAGCAGCTCTGGGACCTGGTCGCCGACGGTCGCGACGCCATCACCGGCTTCCCGACCGACCGCGGCTGGGACGTCGACGTCCTACGCGGCGGCGAGGTCGACGAGCGCGGCAACAGCGTCAGCCAGCAGGGCGGCTTCCTCAGCGGCCTCGCCGACTTCGACCCCGGGTTCTTCGGCATCTCGCCGCGCGAGGCGCTCACCATGGACCCGCAGCAGCGGCTGCTGCTGGAGACCTCGTGGGAGGCGATCGAGCGGGCCGGGATCGACGCCACCGCGCTGCGCGGCACCCGCACGGGCGTGTTCGTCGGCACGAACGGCCAGGACTACGCCTACCTGATGATGCGCTCGCTGGCCGACGCCACCGGCGATGTCGGCACCGGGATCGCGGCCAGCGCGGCGTCGGGCAGGCTCGCCTACGCGCTCGGCCTGGAGGGGCCCGCGCTGACCGTGGACACGGCGTGCTCGTCGTCACTGGTCGCGCTGCACCTGGCGGCGCACTCGCTGCGCACCGGGGAATCCTCGCTCGCCCTGGCGGGCGGAGTGAACGTGATGTGCACGCCCGGCTCGCTGCTGGAGTTCAGCCGCGCGGGCGGGCTGGCCGTGGACGGCCGGTGCAAGGCGTTCTCCGACGACGCGGACGGCACCGGCTGGTCGGAGGGTGTCGGGCTGCTGCTGCTGGAGCGGCTGTCCGACGCGCGGCGCAACGGACACCCGATCCTGGCCGTCGTGCGCGGCTCCGCGGTCAACTCCGACGGCGCGTCCAACGGCTTCACCGCACCGAACGGCCGCGCGCAGCAGAAGGTGATCCGCCAGGCGCTGGCCGCCGCCGGGCTGGCACCGTCCGATGTGGACGCGGTGGAGGCGCACGGGACGGGCACCACGCTGGGCGACCCGATCGAGGCGCGCAGCCTGCTGGCCACCTACGGCCAGGACCGCGAGCACCCGTTGGCGCTGGGCTCGATCAAGTCGAACCTGGGGCACGCGCAGGCCGCGGCCGGGGTCGCGGGCGTGATCAAGATGGTCATGGCGATGCGGCACGGCGTGCTGCCCAAGACCCTGCACGCGCAGCGGCCGTCGTCGCATGTGGACTGGTCGGCGGGCAAGGTGTCGCTGCTCACCGAGTCGCGCGCGTGGCCGGAGGTGGACCGTCGCTGGCGGGCGGGCGTGTCGTCGTTCGGGGTGAGCGGCACCAACGCGCACGTGATCATCGAACAGGCGCCCGAGGTCGAGGCCGTGCCGTCGGACGGGACCGTCGTGCGGTCGGCGGCGGTGCCGATCGTGCTGTCCGGCCGGACCGCGGCCGCGCTGCGCGACCAGGCGACCGCCCTGTTGTCCTATATGGACAGTAAGCCGGAGGTGTCGACGCTCGACGTCGCGCTGTCCCTGGCCACCTCCCGGGCGAGCTTCGAGCACCGGCTCGCCGTGGTGTCGAGCGACCGCGACACGCTGCGGGACGCCCTCGCGGGCTGGACGTCGGACGGCGTCGCACCCGGCGTGCTGACCGGCGCCGCCCCGGGGCGGGTGAAGCTCGGTGTGCTGTTCTCCGGCCAGGGTTCGCAGCGGCTCGGGATGGGCCGCGAACTGGCCGCGCGCTACCCCGCGTTCGCCGCGGCCCTCGACGCGGTGCTGGCCGAACTGGACCCGCACCTGCCCGGCCCGCTGCGCGAGGTGCTGTGGGACCTCGACCCGGACCGGCTGGACCGGACCGGGTGGACCCAGCCCGCGCTGTTCGCCGTCGAGGTGGCGCTGTTCCGGCTGATCGAGTCGTTCGGCGTCCGGCCGGACTTCGTCGGCGGCCACTCGATCGGCGAGATCGCGGCCGCGCACGTGGCGGGCGTGCTGTCGCTTGTGGACGCTTGTCGGCTGGTGGCCGCGCGGGCCGGGCTGATGCAGGCGCTGCCCGCGGGCGGCGCGATGGTGGCGGTGCGCGCGACCGAGGCCGAGGTCACCCCGCTGCTCACCGCGCGGGTGTCCATCGCCGCGGTCAACGGCCCGTCCTCGGTGGTGCTCTCGGGCGACGCGGACGCCGTGGCCGAGCTGGCCGGGCGGTTCGAAGCCCTGGGCCGCAAGACGAAGCGGCTGACCGTCAGCCACGCGTTCCACTCACCGCTGATGGACCCGATGCTGGCCGGGTTCCGCGAGGTCGTGGCGAGCCTGTCGTTCGCCGCGCCGGAGATCCCGGTGCTGTCCAACCTGACCGGCGCGCAGGCCACGACGGCCGAGCTCGGCTCGGTCGACTACTGGGTGCGCCACGTCCGAGAGCCGGTCCGGTTCGCCGACGGCGTCCTGACGCTGGCGGCCGCGGGCGTGGGCGTGCTGCTCGAACTGGGGCCGGACGCGGTGCTGACCGCGATGGCGCGGGAGACGCTGAGCGACGCCGAGCGGCCGGTCACCGCGCTGCCCGCGCTGCGCAAGGACCGCGGCGAGGAGATCGCGCTGGTGTCCGCGCTGGCCGGGCTGCACGTCGCCGGGGTGTCCGTCGACTGGTCCGCGCTGTTCGCGGGCACGGGCGCCCGCCGGGTCGACCTGCCCACCTACGCCTTCCAGCACGAGCGGTTCTGGCCCGCGGTGTCGGTGCGCGCCGGGGACGCCGTCGGCCTGGGCCTTGCCGCGACCGAGCACCCGCTGCTGGGTGCCGCGATGACCGTGGCGGGTTCGGGCGAGCTGATCCTCACCGGTCGGCTCTCGCTCGGGTCGCACCCGTGGCTGGCCGACCACGTCGTCGGCGGCAAGGTTCTCTTCCCCGCCACCGGGTTCCTGGAGCTGGCGCTGCGCGCCGCCGACCACGTCGAGTGCGACCGGGTCGAGGAACTGACCCTCGCGGTCCCGCTGGTGCTCGACGAGCACGACGCGCCCGCGGTGCAGGTGTGGGTCGGTGCCGCCGACGAGTCCGGCACGCGCCCGGTCGGCGTGTTCTCCGAGCCCGCGAACGGGTCCGGCTGGACCCGGCATGCCTCCGGCACCGTCGGCGCGGGCGCCCGGGTGTCCACTTTCGACACCTCGGTGTGGCCGCCCGCGGACGCCGAAGCCGTTGATCTGGAAGGGTTCTACCAGCGGCTCGCCGACACGGGGCTCGACTACGGCCCGGTTTTCCGGTGCGCGAGCGCGGCGTGGCGCCGCGACTGCGAGGTGTTCGCCGAGGTCGCGCTGCCCGAGGAGGTGGGCGACGCGGCCGCGTTCGGGGTGCACCCGGCGCTGCTGGACGCCGCGCTGCACCCTGGTCTGTTCCTCGGCGGCAACGCGGGTGCGGGCCTGCTGGTGCCGTTCGCGTGGCACGGGGTGTCGCTGCACGCGTCGGGCGCCGCGGCGCTGCGGGTGCGGCTCGTTCGGACCGGCGAGTCGGTGTCGATCACCGCGGTCGACGTCGCGGGCGCGCCAGTGGTGTCCGTCGAGTCGCTGGCCCTGCGCGGCGGGTCCGTCGAGTCGGCGGCCACGGTCCGGCGCGAGGCGGAGTCACTGTTCCGAGTGGACTGGGTGGCGTACGCGTTGCAGGACGCGGTGCCGGACGTGCGCTGGGCGGTCGTCGGCGACGACGTGGACGAGTTGTGCGCCGCCGTCGGTGGCGAGCCGGTGTCCTCGCTCGCGGAGCCCGCCGAGCGGGGCGCCCCGCCGATGGTGCTGTTCCCCGTGGTCACGCGAGCCGGTGGGCCCGAGGTCGTGCACGACGTGGTGAGCCGGGTGCTGGACACCGTGCAGCACTGGCTGGCCGACGACCGGTTCGCCGAGTCCTGCCTGGTGGTGCTGACCCGCGGCGCGGTCCCCGTGGACGACGAGGCCATCGCCGACCTGGGCGCGTGCGCGGTGTGGGGACTGGTGCGCTCCGCGCAGGCGGAACTGCCGGGCAGGCTGCTGCTGGTCGACATCGATGACGCTCCCGAGTCGCTGGCGCTGGTCGCCCGGCTGCCGGAACTGGCCGCGGCCGACGAGCCGCAGGTCGTGCTGCGCGCGGGCGTCGCGCGGGTGGGCAGGCTGGCCCGGCTGGCGTCGAGCCCGGCGCTGGTGCCGCCCGCCGAGGTGACCTGGCGGCTGGACAGCGTGCGCAAGGGCAGGCTCGACGGGCTGACCCTGTTGCCGCACCCGCACGCGTCCGATCCGCTGACCGGCCACGAGGTCCGCGTCGCGGTCCGCGCGGCGGGCCTGAACTTCCGCGATGTGCTGAACGCGTTGGGCATGTACCCGGGCGAGGCCGGGCTGTTCGGCTCGGAGGCCGCTGGCGTGGTGGTCGGTGTCGGCCCCGAGGTCACCGCGCTGGCGCCCGGCGACCGGGTGTTGGGCATGCTGTTCGGCGGGTTCGGCCCGCTGGGCGTGACCGACGAGCGGCTGCTGGTCCGGGTGCCGGACCGGTGGTCGTGGGAGACCGCGGCGTCGGTGCCGCTGGTGTTTCTGACCGCCTACCACGCGCTGGTGGACCTGGCCGAGGTGCGCCCCGGCGACAAGGTGCTGATCCACGCGGGCACGGGCGGCGTCGGCATGGCGGCGATCCAGGTGGCCAAGCACCTCGGCGCGGAGGTGTTCGCCACCGCGAGCGAGGGCAAGTGGAGTGTCCTCAGTGGACTCGGCGTGCCGGACGACCACATCGCGTCCTCGCGCACGCTGGAGTTCGAGCCGCGCTTCCGTGCGGTGGCGGGCACTGTCGACGTGGTACTCAACGCGCTGACGGGCGAGTTCGTGGACGCGTCGCTGCGGCTGCTGGGGCGAGGCGGCCGGTTCCTGGAGATGGGCAAGACCGACATCCGCGCCGCCGACGACCTGCCTGGCGTGCGGTACCAGGCGTTCGACCTCGGCTGGGTCGACCCCGGCCGAATCCAGCAGATGCTGGTCGAGCTGGTCGACCTGTTCGACCGCGGCGCCGTGGTGCCGCTGCCGGTGGCGACGTGGGACGTGCGGCGGGCTCCGGCCGCGTTCCGGTTCATGAGCCTGGCCAAACACATCGGCAAGATCGTGCTGACCGTTCCGTCCACTTGGGACACCGAGGGTACCGTGCTGATCACCGGCGGTACCGGTGGTCTCGGCGCGGAGCTGGCCAGGCACCTGGTGCGGACCAGGGGGACGCGGCACCTGGTGCTGGCCTCCAGGCGCGGGCCGGACGCCCCTGGCGCGGCCGAGCTGCGCGCGGAACTTGAGGCGGCGGGCGCCCGGGTCGGCATCGAAGCCTGTGACACGGCCGATCGGGCCGCGGTTTCCGCGCTGCTCGGCCGGATTCCGGTCGAGCACCCGCTGACCGCGGTGGTGCACACCGCCGGGGTGCTCGACGACGGCGTGGTCTCCGCGCTCACCCCCGAGCGGCTGGCCGCGGTGCTGGCGCCCAAGGTCGACGCCGCGTGGCACCTGCACGAGCTGACCCGGGACCTCGACCTGGCCGCGTTCGTCCTGTACTCCTCGTCCGCGGGCGTGATGGGCAGCCCCGGCCAGGCGAACTACGCCGCGGCCAACTCGTTCCTCGACGCCATCGCCGCGCACCGCCGCGGCCTGGGCCTGCCCGCGATCTCACTGGCCTGGGGCGCGTGGGAGCAGAGCAGCGGCATGACCAGCGGCCTCGACGCGGCCGCCCTGGCGCGCATCGCCCGCTCGGGCATGCCGCCGCTGTCGGTGGCGCAGGGCCTGGCGATGTTCGACCTGGCGACCACTGTGGACGAAGCGCTGGTCGTCGCGGTCGGCACCGCGGCGGGTTCGGGTTCGGGCGCGGCGCCCGCGCCCGGTCAGGTGCCCGCGATCCTGCGCGGGCTGATCCGCACCCGGCGCACCGCCGCGGCCGCCGGACAGGTGAGTGCCGCCGGTCTGGCCGAGCGGCTGGCCGAACTGCGCGCGGGTGACCGGGTCCGGTTCCTCACCGACCTGGTCCGCGGCGAGGCCGCGGTGGTGCTCGGGTACGCCTCCGCGATCGAGATCGGGGCGGAGCAGGAGTTCCACCGGCTCGGTGTCGACTCGCTGACCGCGGTGGAACTGAGCAACCGGCTCACCGCGGCCACCGGGCTGCGGCTGACCGCCACCCTCGTCTTCGACTACCCGACGCCGGTGGTGCTCGCCGAGCACCTGCTCGGCGAACTGCTCGGCGGCGTGGTGGCGGTGGCCGTCGCCGCGCCGGTCGCCGCGCTGGACGACGACCCGATCGTGATCGTCGGCACGAGCTGTCGGTTCCCCGGCGGTGTGGCCTCCCCGGAAGACCTGTGGCGCCTGGTGGCCGACGGCCGCGACGCCATCACCGGGTTCCCCACCAACCGCGGCTGGAGCGCCGACGCGGCGGGCCGGGGCGGGTTCCTGCTCGACGCCGCCGAGTTCGACCCGGCGTTCTTCGGCATCTCGCCGCGCGAGGCGCTGGCCATGGACCCGCAGCAGCGGCTGCTGCTGGAGGTCGCCTGGGAGGCGGTCGAGCGGGCCGGGATCGACGCGGCCACGCTGCACGGCAGCCGGACCGGGGTGTTCATCGGCTCCAGTGGCCAGGACTACGGCCACGTCGTGCTGCGGTCCACAGAGGACGTCGAGGGGCACGTCAGCACCGGCCTGCCCACCGCGGTGATCTCCGGGCGACTGGCCTACACCTTCGGCTTCGAGGGGCCCGCGCTCACCGTCGACACGGCGTGCTCGTCGTCGCTGGTGGCGCTGCACCTGGCGGCGAACGCCCTGCGCGGCGGCGAATGCACGCTCGCGCTCGCGGGCGGGGTCACCGTCATGGCCACCGAGATGAACTTCGGCGGCTTCGCCCGGCTGGGCGGGCTGGCGCCCGACGGCCGGTGCAAGGCGTTCGCCGAGGGCGCCGACGGCACGAGCTGGGGCGAGGGCGCGGGCATCGTCGTGCTGGAACGGCTGTCCGACGCCCGGCGCAACGGGCACGACATCCTCGCCGTGGTCCGCGGGTCCGCGGTCAACTCCGACGGCGCGTCCAACGGGCTCGCCGCGCCGAACGGCCCCGCGCAACAGCGAGTGATCCGGCAGAGCCTGGCCAACGCCGGGCTGGCACCGTCCGATGTGGACGCGGTGGAGGCGCACGGCACGGGCACCGCGCTGGGCGACCCGATCGAGGCGCAGGCCCTGCTCGCCACCTACGGCCAGGACCGCGCGCGTCCCCTGTTGCTCGGCTCGATCAAGTCCAACATCGGGCACACCCAGGCCGCGGCGGGCGTCGCGGGCCTGCTCAAGATGATCATGGCGATGCGGCACGGGGTGCTGCCGAGCACCCTGCACGTCGTCGCGCCGTCGTCGCGAGTGGACTGGTCGGCCGGGTCGGTCGAGCTGCTGACCGAGTCGACGCCGTGGCCCGAGACCGGGCGTTCGCGCCGGGCGGGCGTGTCCGCGTTCAGCATCAGCGGCACCAACGCGCACGTCATCCTGGAGGAGCCGCCCGCGGTCGCGGCGCGGGTCGAGATGCCCGAGGTGGTCCCGGGCACGGTGCCGTGGCCGGTGTCCGCGACCACGGCGGACGCCTTGACCGCGCAGCTCGCCCGACTGTCCGATGTGGACGGCTCGGCGGTGGACGTCGGACTGTCACTGGCGACCGGGCGGTCGGTGTTCGAGCACCGCGCGGTGCTGCTGTCCAGTTCGGACGGTGCGGTGGGCAGCGCGGCCGAGGTGGCGCGCGGCGCGGCGGGGACGCGGTCTCTCGCGGTGCTGTTCGCGGGCCAGGGGTCGCAGGTCTTGGGCATGGGCCGGGAACTGTACGGCCGGTTCCCGGTGTTCGCCGAGGCGCTGGACGCGGTGCTGGCCGAACTGGACCTGCCGGTGTCGGCGGTGATGTGGGGCTCGGACGCGGCGGAACTGGGCCGGACCGGGTGGGCGCAGCCCGCGCTGTTCGCCGTCGAGGTGGCGCTGTTCCGGCTGGTGGAGTCGTTCGGCGTGCGGGCGGACTTCGTCGGCGGGCACTCGATCGGCGAGGTCGCGGCGGCGCACGTCGCGGGTGTGCTGTCGCTTGTGGACGCTTGTCGGCTGGTGTCGGCGCGGGCGCGGCTGATGGCGGCGCTGCCGGACGGCGGCGCGATGGTGGCCGTCCAGGCGACCGAGGCCGAGGTGCTGCCGCTGCTGACCGACGAGGTCTCGGTGGCGGCGGTCAACGAACAGGCTTCGGTGGTGGTGGCGGGTGCCGAGGCCGCCGTGCTGGCGGTCGCGGCCGAGCTGGAAGCGTTGGGACGCAAGACGAAGCGCCTCGCGGTGTCGCACGCCTTCCACTCCCCGCTGATGGCGCCGATGCTGGCCGAGTTCCGCTCGGTG
Source organism: Actinokineospora sp. (assembly GCF_052390155.1). NCBI lineage: Bacteria > Bacillati > Actinomycetota > Actinomycetes > Pseudonocardiales > Pseudonocardiaceae > Actinokineospora > Actinokineospora sp. The sequence goes on from NZ_JBQTHF010000001.1 coordinate 61,391, forward strand.
GTCGAGGGGCTGACCTTCGCCGAGCCCGCCATCCCGGTCGTGTCCAACCTGACCGGCGCGGTGGCGGACGCGGCCATGCGCACACCCGAGTACTGGGTGCGCCACGTCCGCGAGACCGTCCGCTTCGCCGACGGCGTGGCGGCTCTGCACGCCGCGGGCGCGACGGCGTTCCTGGAACTGGGCCCGGACGGCGTGCTGTCCGCCCTGGTGCGCGACTGCGTGCCCGCGCTGCGCAAGGACCGCGGCGAGGAGGCGGCGTTCCTCACCGCCCTGGCCCGGCTGTACGTCCGCGGTGTGTCCGTCGACTGGGCGCCCGCCTTCGCGGGTACCGGCGCCCGGCGCGTCGACGTGCCGACCTATCCCTTCCAGCGCGCGGCGTACTGGCCGCGCACGCACGCCGCGACGCAGTGGCAGGACCCGCTCGACGCGGAGTTCTGGGCCGCGGTCGACGGCGCCGACCTGACGTCGCTGGCCGCGACCCTGGGCCTGGACGACGAGACGGTGTCCGCCGTGGTGCCCGCCCTGTCGGCGTGGCGCGGCAGGCGGCACGCGGAGTCCACAGTGGACTCCTGGCGGTACCGCGAGACGTGGCGGCCGCTGACCGGGCTGCCCGCCCCGGCGTCCGGCGCCTGGCTGGTGGCCGTGCCCGCGGGCTGGGCCGACGACGAGTGGGTGGCCGCCGTGGTGGCGGCGCTGGGCCGCGAGGCCGTGTGCGTCGAGGTCGGCGACGTCGATCGCGACGGGCTGACCGCGCAGGTGCTCGCGCTCGCCGGTGACGGCGCCCGGTTCACCGGGGTGGTGTCGCTGCTCGGCGCTTTGCAGACCCCGCAACCGAAAGCGGTGGCGGCGCCCGCCGGGCTCACCGCCACCCTGCGGCTGCTCCAGGCGCTCGGCGACGCCGGTCTGACCGCGCCGCTGTGGGCCGTGACGCGCGGCGCGGTGTCCGTCGGCCGGGCCGATCCGCTCGCGCGACCGTGGCAGGCGGCGGTGTGGGGGCTGGGCCGGGTGGCCGCGCTGGAGCACCCGCGGCGCTGGGGCGGCCTGGTCGACCTGCCCGCGGTGCTGGACGAGCGTTCGGCGCGGCTGTTCGCGGCGGCGTTGGCGCATGACGAGGACCAGGTGGCGGTGCGCCCGTCCGGGGTGTTCGGCCGCAGGCTGGTGCCCGCTCCCGCCGGGCCCGCCCCCGAGTCCTGGGTGCCGACGGGCACCGTGTTGATCACCGGCGGTACGGGTGCGCTCGGCGCGCACGTGGCCCGCGACCTGGCCCGCCGCGGCGCCCCCCGGCTGGTGCTGCTCGGCAGGCGCGGCCCGGACGCCCCTGGTGCGGCCGAGTTGCACGCGGAGTTGGCCGCGCTCGGCGCCGAGGTGACCATCGCCGCCTGCGACGCGGCCGACCGCGACGGCGTCGCCGCTGTGCTCGCCGCCATCCCCGCCGAGCACCCGCTGACCGGCGTCATCCACGCCGCGGGTGTGCTCGACGACGGCGTGCTGGACGGGTTGACCGCGCAGCGGTTCGAGGCCGTGTTCCGCGCGAAGGTCAGCTCCGCATTCGTCCTGGACGACCTCACCCGCGGTCTCGACCTCGACGTGTTCGCGCTGTTCGCCTCCACCGCTGGCGCGGTCGGCAACCCCGGGCAGGGCAACTACGCGGCGGCCAACGCCGTGCTCGACGCGCTCGCCCAGCGGCGGCGGGCCCGCGGTGCCGCGGCCACCTCGATCGCGTGGGGTGCCTGGGCGGGTGCCGGCATGGCGGGCCAGGCCCGGGTCATCGGCGCGCTGGACCCGGCGCTGGCGGTCTCGGCGCTCGCGCAGGTCGTCGCCGCGCCGGAGCCCACCGTGACCCTCGCCGACCTGGCGCAGCCGCAGGTGCTCACCGCGCTGCTGAGCCTGCGCCCCAGCCCGCTGCTGAGCGAACTTCCCGGCGCCCAGCGCGCCGCCGAGGAGGTCGAGAGCGCCCGCCAGGAGTCCGCGTCGGCCGCCGTCGAGCTGACCGGCAGGCTGCGCGGCCTGCCTGTCGACGACCGCGCGGGCGTGGTGCTCGACCTGGTCCGCACCACCGCGGCCGCCGTGCTCGGCCACCCGGACCGCGCCGCGGTCAGCGCGGACAAGGCGTTCCGCGACCTCGGCTTCGACTCGCTGACCGCGGTCGAGATGCGCGACCAGCTCGGTGGGGGCACCGGCCTGACGCTGCCCGCGGGCCTGGTGTTCGACTACCCGACCCCGCGTGCGCTCGCCGCGCACGTCCTCGCGGAACTGTTGGGGGACAACGACATTCCGGTGGTCTCGACCGGGCAGGCCGCCGTGTCGGACGAGCCGGTCGCGATCGTCGGCATCGGCTGCCGGTTCCCCGGCGGCATCGCCTCGCCGGAAGACCTCTGGGAACTGCTGGTCGAGGGCCGCCACGCCATCGGGTCGTTCCCGGACGACCGGGGCTGGGACCTGGCCGCGCTGGCAGGGCAGGGCCCTGGGCACAGTGCCACCGATCGCGGCGGGTTCGTCGTGGACGCGGGTGCGTTCGACGCCGGGTTCTTCGGCATCTCCCCGCGTGAGGCGGTGGCGATGGACCCGCAGCAGCGGCTGCTGCTGGAGACCTCGTGGGAGGCCGTCGAGCGGGCCGGGATCGACCCGATCTCGTTGCGCGGCAGTCGAACCGGGGTGTTCGTCGGTACCAACGGGCAGGACTACGCGCACCTCGTGCTCGTCTCCGGCGAGGACCTCGAAGGCCACGCGGGCACCGGACTCGCGGCGAGCGTGATCTCCGGGCGGCTCTCCTACAGCTTCGGGCTGGAGGGCCCGGCGGTCACCGTCGACACGGCGTGCTCCTCCGCGCTGGTCGCGCTGCACTGGGCCGCGCAATCGCTGCGTACCGGCGAGTGCGCGCTGGCGCTGGCGGGCGGCGTGACCGTGATGGCCACGCCGACCAGCTTCGCGGGCTTCACCCGGCAGGGCGGGCTCGCGCCGGACGGCCTGTGCAAGGCGTTCTCCGACGACGCGGACGGCACCGGCTGGTCCGAGGGCGTCGGCGTGCTCGTGGTCGAGCGGCTGTCCGACGCGAAGCGCAACGGACACCCGATTCTGGCTGTGCTGCGCGGAAGCGCGGTGAATCAGGACGGCGCGTCGAACGGGCTGACGGCGCCGAACGGCCCGTCGCAGCAGCGCGTGATCCGGCAGGCGCTGGCCGCGGGCGGTCTGTCCACTTCGGACGTCGATGTGGTGGAGGCGCACGGCACGGGCACCACGCTGGGCGACCCGATCGAGGCCGAGGCGCTGCTGGCCACCTACGGCCGGGACCGCGAGCGGCCGCTGCTGCTGGGCTCGGTCAAGTCGAACCTGGGCCACACCCAGGCCGCCGCCGGGGCCGCCGGTCTGATCAAGATGGTCATGGCGCTTGCGCACGGAATGGTGCCCCGGACGCTGCACGTCGCCGAGCCGTCGTCGCATGTGGACTGGTCGGCGGGCGCGGTCGTGCTCGCGACGGAGAACTCGCCGCTGCCCGAAGTCGGCAGGCCGTGGCGCGCGGGTGTGTCGTCCTTCGGGATCAGTGGCACCAACGCGCACGTCGTCATCGAGGGGGCGCCCGCCGCCGCCGGGATTGTCGAGGCGCCAGCGGTGACGCCTGCCGCGGTGCCGTGGCCGGTGTCGGCCGCGACCGAGGACGCGTTGGCCGCGCAGCTCGACCGGCTGCGGTCCACTGTGGACGGCTTGGCGCCGCTGGATGTCGGCTTCTCGCTGGTGACCGAGCGGGCCGTGTTCGAGCACCGCGCGGTGTTGCTGTCCGGTGTGGATGGTGCCGACGGTGCGGTCGAGGTGGCGCGGGGCGCGGCGGGTGAGCGCACGCTCGGGGTGCTGTTCGCCGGTCAGGGCGCGCAGCGGCTGGGCCTGGGTCGCGAGCTGTACCAGCGGTTCCCGGTGTTCGCCGAGGCGTTCGACGCGGTGGCGGCGCACCTGGACGACCACCTGGACCGCCCGCTGCGCGAGGTCGTGTGGGGCGCCGACGCCGAGCTGCTGAACCAGACCGGGTGGGCGCAGCCCGCGCTGTTCGCGGTCGAGGTGGCCTTGTTCCGGCTGGTCGAGTCGCTGGGCGTGCGGCCGGACTACGTCGGTGGCCACTCGATCGGCGAGGTCGCCGCCGCGCAGGTGGCGGGCGTGCTGACGCTGCCGGACGCGTGCGCCCTGGTCGCCGCGCGCGCGACGCTGATGCAGGCCCTGCCCGGCGGCGGGGCGATGGTGGCCATCCAGGCCACCGAGGCCGAAGTGGCGCCCCTGCTGACCGACGAGGTGTCGATCGCGGCGGTGAACGGGCCGAACTCCGTGGTGGTGGCGGGGGTCGAGGCGGCCGTGCTGGCCATCGCCCACCGCTTCACCGGACGCAAGACGTCGCGGCTGACGGTGTCGCACGCGTTCCACTCGCCGCTGATGGAGCCGATGCTGGCCGACTTCCGGCGCGCCATCGCCGGGTTGTCCTTCGCCGAGCCGCGGATTCCGGTTGTGTCCACTGTGACCGGTCGACTCGCCGAGGGTGAGCTGGGCTCGCCGGACTACTGGGTGCGCAACGTCCGGGCGACCGTGCGCTTCGCCGACGGGGTCACCGCGCTGCGGGCCGCGGGCGTGGACACGCTGTTCGAACTCGGGCCCGACGGCGTGCTTTCCGCGCTGGCCCAGGAATCGCTCGCCGACGCGGCCGTCACGGTCACGCCCGCGCTGCGCAAGGGCCGCGGCGAGGAAGCCGCGCTGCTGACCGCGCTCGCCCGGCTGCACGTCGCCGGGGCGCGGGTCGACTGGACCGGGGTGTTCGCGGGAACCGGGGCGCACCGGGTCGACCTGCCCACCTACGCCTTCCGGCGCGACCTGTTCTGGCCATCTGGGCCCGCGGGCGCCCGGGATGTCTCCGGCCTCGGCCAGCAGGCCACCGCCCACCCGTTGCTGGGTGCGGCGGTGGCGATGGCCGATGCCGACGAGGTCGTGCTGACCGGCAGGCTCTCGGCCGCGACGCTCCCGTGGCTCGCCGACCACCGGGTGGGCGGCGTGCTGTCGTTCCCCGGCACCGGTTTCGCCGAGCTGGCGATCGTGGCGGGCGACCAGGGCGGCTGCGACCTGGTCGCGGAACTGACCGTGCTGGCCCCGCGCGCCCTTGGCGAGCGGGACGCGGTGTCGGTCCAGGTCCGCGTCGGCGCCCCCGACCCGGCGGGCAGGCGCGCCCTGACTGTCCACTCGCGACTCGACGGGGCGGCCTGGGCCCGGCACGCGACGGGCGTCGTGGCCGCGGGGGAGCGGATCGCCGAGTTCGACACGGCGCAGTGGCCGCCCGCCGAGGCCGTCGCGCTGGACGTCGACGCGTTCTACGCCGACCGCGCCGACGGCGCCGCGTTCCGCGGCCTGCACGCGGCCTGGCGGCGCGGGGCCGAGGTCTTCGCCGAGGTCGCGCTGCCGGACGAGGCGGCCGCGGCGGCGTTCGCGCTGCACCCGGCGCTGCTGGCGGCGACCATGCACGCCGCGGGCTTCGCCGGGATCGAGGGCCCGGAACCGGTGTCCTGGCGCGGTTTGTCGCTGCACGCCGCCGCCGCGTCCGCGCTGCGGGTGCGGCTCACCGCGACCGGGCCCGACACCATGGCCGTGGCCGCCGTCGACGTCGAGGGTGCCCCGGTGCTGTCGGTCGAGTCGGTGGTGTTGCACGCGCCCGCCGCGCCGGTCGCCGCGCCCGTCCGGTACGACTCGCTGTTCCGGGTCGACTGGGTGCCCGCGACCGAGGCCGCGGCCGAGCCCGTGCGCTGGGCCGTGCTCGGCGCCGACCCGACCGGGGTCGCCGACTCCCTCGCCGCGCCGGTTCTCCGCGTGCGCGCACTGTCTGATGTGGACGGTCGGGCGGACCTCGTCGTCGTTCCGGTCGGCTGCGCGGGCGACGATCCCGCCGCCGTGCACGCCGAGACCGCCCGGGTGCTCGCCCTGCTCCAGGAGACCGGGCCCCGCCTGGTGTTCGTCACCCGGGGTGCCGTCGCGGGCGACGACCTCGCGGCGGCCGCCGCCCGGGGCCTGGTGCGTTCGGCGCAGTCGGAGAACCCCGGCCGGTTCCTGCTGGTCGATCTGGCCGATGTGGACAGTGCGGCCCAGGTTTTCCCCGCCCTGCCGGGATTGTTCGATGCGGGTGAGACGCAGGTGCTCGGGCGCGCGGGTGCCGTCCTGGTCGCCCGGCTCGCCCCGGTGACCGGGGCGGTCGGGACCGCGCGGCCGTGGGACCCCGACGGCACGGTCCTGGTCACGGGCGGAACCGGTGGTCTCGGCGCCGAACTGGTACGCCATCTCGTGGCCGAGCGCGGCGTGCGCACCCTGCTGCTGGTGTCGCGCCGCGGCCCCGACGCGCCGGGTGCGCTGGAGCTGCGGGCGGAGCTGATCGCGCACGGCGCGGAGGTGACCGTGGCCGCGTGCGACGTCGCCGACCGCGCCGCGCTGGCCGAGGTGCTGGCGGGCGTCCCCGCGGCGCACCCGCTGACCGCCGTCGTGCACACCGCGGGTGTGCTGGACGACGGCGTGATCGGGTCGCTGACACCGGACCGGCTCGGCACCGTGCTGGCGCCCAAGGTCGACGCGGCGTGGCACCTGCACGAGTTGACCCGCGGGCACGACCTCGCCGCGTTCGTCCTGTACTCGTCGATCTCGGGCGTGCTGGGCAGCGCGGGTCAGGGCAACTACGCCGCGGGCAACGCCTTCCTCGACGCCCTCGCCGCGCACCGGCACCGCCGCGGGCTGCCCGCCACCTCGCTCGCCTGGGGGCCGTGGGCACCGGTCGGCGGCATGACCAGTGGGCTGAGCGTGGCCGCGCGCGAGCGGATCAGCCGCTCCGGCCTGCCGCCGCTCTCGGTCGAGCAGGGCCTCGCGCTGTTCGACGCCGCGGCCACTGTGGACGAACCGCTGCTGGTCCCGGTCGCCATGGCCGCCGGGCCGGGCGCGGCGCCCGCGCTCGCCGAGGTGCCCGCGATCCTGCGCGGCCTGGTCCGCGGCGGCAGGCGCGCCGCCGCGCGCCGCGGGATGGCCGCGGCCGGCCTGGTCGAACGGCTGACCGGGTTGCGCGCCGCCGACCGGGCGCGGCTGCTGCTCGACCTGGTGCGCACCGAGGCGGCCGCCGTGCTGGGCCACGGATCGAGCGCGGCCGTCGCCGCCGAGCGCGAGTTCCGCCAGCTCGGCTTCGACTCGCTGACCGCGGTGGAACTGCGCAACCGGATCACCGGCACCACCGGGCTCGCGCTGCCCGCGACGCTGGTCTTCGACTACCCGACGCCGCGGGTGCTGGCCGAGCACCTGCTCGCCGAGCTGCTCGGCGCGGGCGACACGACCGAGGTCGTGCCCAGTGCCGCTGCGGTGGCCGACGACCCGATCGTGATCGTCGGCATGGGCTGCCGGTTGCCGGGCGGCATCGCCTCGCCGGAAGACCTGTGGGAGCTGCTGGTCGAGGGCCGCGACGCCATCGGCGGGTTCCCGGACGACCGGGGCTGGGACCTGGCCACGCTGGCGGGCGACGGTCCGGGCCGCAGCGCGACCGGCCGCGGCGGGTTCGTGGCCGGTGCGGCGGAGTTCGACCCGGGGTTCTTCGGGATCTCGCCGCGGGAGGCGGTGGCGATGGACCCGCAGCAGCGGCTGCTGCTGGAGACCTCGTGGGAGGCCGTCGAGCGGGCCGGGATCGACCCGGTGTCGTTGCGCGGCAGTCGAACCGGGGTGTTCGTCGGCACCAACGGGCAGGACTACGTGCACGTGGTGCTGGCCTCGCGCGAGGACATGGAGGGCCACGCGGGCACCGGGCTCGCGGCGAGCGTGATCTCCGGGCGGCTCTCCTACAGCTTTGGGCTGGAGGGCCCCGCGGTCACCGTGGACACCGCGTGCTCGTCGTCGCTGGTGGCGCTGCACCTCGCGGCCCAGGCGCTGCGCGCGGGCGAGTGCTCGCTCGCGCTGGCGGGCGGTGCCACGATCATGGCCACCTCGGCGAGCTTCACCGGCTTCACCCGGCAGGGCGGGCTCGCGCCCGACGGCCTGTGCCGGGCGTTCTCCGACGACGCGGACGGCACGGGCTGGTCCGAGGGCGTCGGCGTGCTCGTGGTCGAGCGGCTGTCCGACGCGAAGCGCAACGGACATCCGATTCTGGCTGTGGTGCGGGGTTCCGCGGTGAACCAGGACGGCGCGTCAAACGGCCTGACGGCGCCCAACGGGCCCTCGCAGCAGCGCGTCATCCGGCACGCTCTGGCGTCCGGCGGTCTGTCCACTTCGGACGTCGACGTGGTCGAGGCGCACGGCACCGGCACCACGCTGGGCGACCCGATCGAGGCGCAGGCGCTGCTGGCCACCTACGGTCGCGACCGCGAACGGCCGGTGCTGCTGGGCGCGGTCAAGTCGAACATCGGCCACACCCAGGCGGCGGCCGGGGTCGCGGGCATCATCAAGATGGTGCTCGCCCTGGGCCGCGGCGTCGCGCCGAAGACCCTGCACGTCACCGCACCGTCGTCGCATGTGGACTGGACGACGGGCGCCGTGGAACTGCTGACGGAGAACACGGCGTGGCCCGCGGTGGACCGCCCGCGCCGGGCGGGGGTCTCCTCGTTCGGCATCAGCGGGACGAACGCGCACGTGATCCTGGAACAGGCCCCGGAACTCGGGCGCCCGGTCGAGGCGCCGATCGTGCCCGCGCCGGTGGTGCCGTGGCCGGTGTCGGGCGCGACCGAGGCCGCGTTGACCGACCAGGTCGGCCGGGTCGAGGCACTCACCGGACTGTCCGCTGTGGACATCGGGTTCTCCCTGGTGTCGGGTCGGTCGGCGTTCGAGCACCGGGCGGTGCTGCTGTCTGGTGTGGACAGTGTGGTGGAGGTCGCGCGTGGGGTGGCGGCCGAGCGGACGTTGGCGGTGTTGTTCTCGGGTCAGGGGTCGCAGGCGCTGGGGATGGGACGCGAGTTGCACGCGCGGTTCCCGGTGTTCGCGGCGGCGTTCGACGCGGTGGTGTCCGAATTGGATGGACGTCTTGACGGTGGACTGCGTGAGGTGATGTGGGGTTCGGACGCTGCCCTGTTGGCGCGGACGGGCTGGGCGCAGCCCGCGTTGTTCGCGGTGGAGGTGGCGCTGTTCCGGCTGGTGGAGTCCTTCGGGATCACGCCGGATTTCGTGGGTGGGCATTCGATCGGCGAGATCGCGGCGGCGCACGTGGCGGGTGTTTTGTCCCTTGTGGACGCTTGTGCGCTGGTGGCGGCGCGGGCCCGGTTGATGGAGGCGTTGCCGGGTGGCGGGGCGATGGTGGCGGTGCAGGCCGCGGAGGCCGAGGTGCTTTCGCTGCTGACCGAGGGGGTGTCGATCGCCGCGGTGAACGGGCCGGACTCGGTGGTGGTCGCGGGGATCGAGGCCGAGGTGGTCGCGATTGCGGATCGGTTCACCGTGCTGGGGCGGCGGACGTCACGGTTGTCGGTGTCGCACGCGTTCCACTCGCCGCTGATGGACCCGATGCTGGCTGATTTCCGCGCTGTGGTGGCGGGATTGTCGTTCGGGAAGCCGACGATCGCGCTGGTGTCGAACCTGACCGGCGAACTGGCCACGGGCAACGACCTCGGCGAGCCCGAGTACTGGGTACGGCACGTGCGCGAGTCGGTCCGGTTCGCCGATGGCGTGGCCGCGCTGACCGAGGCGGGCGTGTCGGCGGTGCTGGAACTCGGCCCGGGCGCGGTGGTGTCGGCGATGGCCGCGACCCTGGTGGCCGACGACGCCGTGGTCGTTCCCGCGCTGCGCCAGGACCGCGGCGAAGAGGAAGCGGTGCTGACCGCGCTGGCCCGGCTGCACGTCGCGGGCGTCGCGGTCGAGTGGGCCGGGGTGTTCGCCGGTACGGGCGCGGCCCGGGTGGACCTGCCGACCTATGCCTTCCAGCGCGAGCGGTTCTGGCCGTCCGGGGCGCGGATGGGCTCGGCGGACGCCGCCGGTCTCGGCCTGGTGTCGGTCGAACACCCGCTGCTGGGTGCGGCCATGGCGATGGCGGGCACGGACGAGGTGGTGCTGACCGGGCAGGTCTCGCTGCCGACCCACCCGTGGCTGGCGGATCACCGGATCGGTGGCGTCGTGTTGTTCCCCGGCACCGGATTCGTGGAGTTGGCGGTCCGCGCCGGAGACCAGGTCGGGTGCGCCAGGCTCGACAAGCTGACACTGCTGGCGCCGCTGGTGCTGACCGAGCACGACGCGGTCGCGCTACAGGTGCGGGTCGGCGGCGCGGACGATTCCGGCGGCCGCGAGGTCACTGTCCACTCGCGACCGGCGGTGGCGGCGGCCGAGCCGTGGACGCTGTACGCGTCGGGACGGCTGTCCGCCACCGGGACCGCGGCAGGCGGGTTCGACGTGACCGTGTGGCCGCCCGCCGACGCCGTGGCGGTGGACCTCGACGGCGGCTACGCCAGGCTCGCCGACGCCGGATTCGGCTACGGGCCGGTGTTCCAGGGGCTGCGCTCGGCCTGGCGGGACGCGGCGGGTCTGTACATCGAGGTCGCCCTGCCCGAGCAGGCCGTCGACGCCGACGCGTTCGAACTGCACCCGGCGCTGCTGGACGCGGTGCTGCACGCCACCGAGTACGTCGAGGGCATCGATGTCGGCGAGAGCCTGCTGCCCTTCCAGTGGTGCGGCGTGACGCTGCACGCGGCGGGCGCGTCGGTGCTGCGGGTCCGGGTGACCCACACCGGCCCGGACTCGGTGACGATCGCCGCGGTGGACGTGCGGGGCGCGCCCGTGCTGACCGCGGAGTCGCTGGTGCTGCGTGCCGCGCCGATCGCGGAGCTGCTCGCGCCGAGCGCGCCGGACTGGCTGTTCCGGCTGGACTGGGCGCCCGTCGAGGACGAGATCGCCCCGACCGTGCCCGGCACCCGGTGGGCTGTCGTCGGCGCGGACGAACTCGGTGTCGGCGCGGCGATGGCCGCGGCCGGACATCTCGGTGTCGCCGCGGCGGAGTCGCCGGACGTCCTGTTCGTCCCGGTGGTCGGCGACCAGACCCGCGACCTGCCCGAGGTCGTCCGCGAGGTGACCGCACACGCGTTGCGCGTCGTCCAGGAATGCCTGGGCGACAACGGGTTCACCGAGTCCCGGGTCGTGTTCGTGACCAGGAACGCGGTCGCCGCGGACCACACCGAGGGCGCGGACCCGGCGGTGGCGCCGGTCTGGGGTCTGCTGCGGGCGGCGCAGTCGGAGAACCCCGGCCAGTTCCTGCTGGTCGACCTGGACGGGTCGGCCGAGTCGGCTGCCGCGCTGCCGAACCTGCTGGGACTGCTGGATTCCGGTGAGACCCAGGTGGTGGTGCGGGCAGGCGCGGCGCGGGTCGGCAGGTTGGCGTCGATGGTGTCGGGGGCCGCTCTGGTCCCGCCAGCGGACGGGCCGTGGCGGCTGGATTCCGTGGCGAAGGGAAGTCTGGACGGGCTGGCCTTGGTGCCGTGTCCGCAGGTGTTGGAGCCGCTGGCGGCGCACGGTGTGCGGGTGCGGGTCGCCGCGGCCGGGCTGAACTTCCGCGACGTGGCCAACGCCATGGGCGGGTACGCCGGGCACGACATCCTGTTCGGCGCCGAGGCGGCCGGTGTGGTGGTCGAGACCGGGTCGGCGGTGACCGGTCTGCGGCCGGGCGATCGGGTGCTGGGGATGTTCGACGGCGGGTTCGGTCCGCTGGCGGTCACCGACGAGCGGTACCTGGCCGAGGTGCCGCCGGGGTGGTCGTGGGAAACGGCGGCGTCGGTGCCGATGGTGTTCCTGACCGCCTACTACGCGCTGGTCGACCTGGCCGGGCTGCGGCCGGGGGAGAAGGTGCTGGTGCACGCCGGTGCCGGTGGCGTCGGCATGGCGGCGATCCAACTCGCCCGCCATCTCGGCGCCGAGGTCTATGCCACGGCCAGTGAGTCCAAATGGGACACTCTGCGGGCGCTGGGTGTGCCGGACGACCACATCGCCTCCTCGCGCACCACGGAGTTCGAGCGGCGCTTCGGCAGGGTCGACGTCGTGCTCAATGCCCTCGCCGGGGAGTTCGTCGACGCCTCGCTGCGGCTGCTCGGTCCGGGCGGCCGGTTCCTGGAGATGGGCAAGGCCGATCTCCGCGACGCCGCCGACCTGCCCGCGGTGTCCTACCGGAGCTTCGACCTGGGCGAGGCAGGCCCGGAGCGCACCAGGGCGATGCTGCGCGCCCTGCGCGACCTGTTCGACCGGGAGGTGTTGTACCCGCTGCCGGTCACGAGTTGGGACGTGCGCCGCGCGCCCGAGGCGTTCCGGTTCCTGGGCGAGGCCCGGCACGTGGGCAAGATCGTGCTCACCATGCCCCGCCAGTGGGCGCCCGAGGGCACCGTGCTGATCACGGGCGGCACCGGCGGTCTGGGCGCCGAACTGGCGCGGCACCTGGTGGCCGAGCGCGGAGTCCGCCACCTGCTGCTGGCGAGCAGGAGCGGGCCGGACGCGGCGGGCGCGGTGGAACTGCACGCCGAGCTGACCGCGCACGGTGCCGATGTCACGGTCGCCGCCTGCGATGTGGCCGACCGGGACGCGCTTGCCGCCCTGCTGTCCACGATCGCGGCGGACCATCCGCTGACCGCGGTGGTGCACACCGCGGGCGTGCTCGACGACGGCGTGATCGGACGGCTGACCCCGCGGCGGCTCGACACCGTGCTGCGGCCCAAGGTGGACGCGGCGTGGCACCTGCACGAGCTGACCCGTGACCTCGACCTCGCCGAATTCGCGCTGTACTCCTCGGTTTCCGGTGTGCTGGGCGCCGCGGGGCAGGCCAACTACGCCGCGGGCAACGTGTTCCTCGACGCGCTCGCGGCTCATCGGCGCAGCCACGGCCTGGCGGCGACGTCGATCGCCTGGGGGGCGTGGGACCAGAGCGTCGGCATGACCGGCGACCACGTCGAGCGCCTGTCCGGCTCGGGTATCCCGCCGCTGTCGGTGGCGCAGGGCCTCGCGCTGTTCGACGCCGCGGTCGCGGTGGACGACGCGCTGGCGATCCCGATCAAGATGGCCGCGGGCGGCGCCGCACGGTCCAAAGAGGACGTTCCGGCGCTGTTCCGCGGGCTGCTGCGGGTCGGCCGCACGGCCGCGGCCGCCCGCGAGTCGGGCGCGGACCTGATCCAGCGGCTGAGCGGGTTGCGCCCGACCGAGCGGGTGCGGCTGCTGGTCGAGCTGGTCCGGGCCGAGGCGGCCGCGGTGCTGGGTCACCCGTCGTCGGACGCGATCGGCGCCGACCGCGAGTTCCGGCAGCTCGGCTTCGACTCGCTCACCGTGGTGGAACTGCGCAACCGGCTCAACGCCGCGACCGGGCTGCGGCTGCCCGCCACCCTGGTGTTCGACTACCCGACCCCGATCGCGGTCGCCGAGCACCTCGCGTCCCGGCTCACGCCGGGGCCCGCCGACGCGCCGGACGAGGGCACCTCGCTGCTGGCCGAACTGGACCGGTTCGAGGCGGCGCTGGCCGCGGGCACTCCCGACGACGTCACTCGCGGCGGGCTCGCGACCCGGCTGCGGCAGTTGTTGGCGCGGTGCACCGAATCGGACACCGCGACGGCCGGACTCGGGGTGACCGAGCAGCTCCAGGCGGCCAGCGCGGACGAGGTCTTCGCGTTCATCGACAACGAACTCGGTCGACTCAGCGACCGCTGACCGCGGCCCACTCGCAGGAAGGTCTACAAGACGATGCCGGACGAAGCGAAGCTGGTCGAGTACCTCAAGTGGGTCACCGCGGACCTGCACCAGACCCGCAGGCGGCTGGCGGAGGTCGAGGCCGGTGTGCACGAGCCGGTCGTCATCGTCGGGATGGCCTGCCGGTATCCGGGCGGGGTGGCGACGCCGGAGGAGTTCTGGGAGCTGGTCGTGTCCGGTGGGGACGCGATCTCGGAGTTCCCGGTGGACCGCGGGTGGGATCAGAGCGTGCTCGGCGGCCCGGGTGAAGGACACAGCGCCACGCTGCAGGGCGGCTTCCTCTATGACGCCGCGGCGTTCGACCCCGGCTTCTTCGGGATCTCGCCGCGCGAGGCGGTGGCGATGGATCCGCAGCAGCGGTTGGTGCTGGAGACCGCGTGGGAGGCGATCGAGCGGACCGGGATCGACCCGATGTCGCTGCGGGCCAGCAAGACCGGGGTGTTCGTCGGCACCAACGGCCAGGACTACGGCCACGTGCTGTTCGCCACCCGGGAGGACGTGGAGGGGCACGCGGGCACGGGTGTCTCGGCGAGTGTCCTATCGGGACGGCTGGCCTACGCGTTCGGGTTCGAGGGTCCGGCGGTGACGGTGGACACGGCGTGTTCGTCGTCGCTGGTGACGCTGCACCTGGCGGCGCAGGCGCTGCGCGGCGGCGAGTGTTCGCTGGCGCTGGCGGGCGGGGTGACCGTGATGACCACGTCGTCCAGTTTCGCCGGGTTCACCCGGCAGGGCGGGTTGGCCCCGGACGGGCGGTGCAAGGCGTTCTCCGATTCGGCCGACGGCACGACATGGTCCGAGGGCGTGGGGATGCTGGTCGTCGAGCGGCTCTCGGACGCGCGCCGCAACGGGCACCCGATCCTGGCCGTGGTGCGGGGTTCCGCGGTGAACCAGGACGGCGCGTCGAACGGGCTGACCGCGCCGAACGGGCCCGCGCAGCAGCGGGTCATCCGGGCCGCGCTGGCCGCCGCCGGGCTGACCGCCGCCGACGTGGACGCCGTGGAGGCGCACGGCACGGGCACCACGCTGGGCGACCCGATCGAGGCGCAGGCGCTGCTCGCGACCTACGGCCAGGGCCGCGAACGGCCGCTGCTGCTGGGCGCGGTCAAGTCGAACATCGGGCACGTGCAGGCGGCGGCGGGAGTCGCCGGGGTGATGAAGATGGTGCTGGCGATGCACCACGGCGTGCTGCCGCGCACGCTGCACGTGACCGAGCCGTCGTCGCATGTGGACTGGACGGCGGGATCGGTCGACCTGCTGACGGAGAACACCGCCTGGCCCGCGGCGGACCGGCCGTCGCGGGCCGGGGTGTCCGCGTTCGGGATCAGCGGGACGAACGCGCACGTGATCCTGGAGCAGGCGCCCGCCGAGGCGGAACCGGCGGCGTCGGTTCCGCCGGAGGTGTCGCCAGGGGTGGTGCCGTGGGTGGTCTCGGCCAAGACCGCGGCGGCGCTGGACGCGCAGCTCGACCGGGTTCGGTCCGGTGTGGCCGGTCTGGCCGCGACCGACGTCGGGTATTCGCTGGTGTCGGGTCGGTCGGCGTTCGAGCACCGGGCGGTGCTGCTGTCTGGTGTGGATGGTGTGGTGGAGGTCGCGCGTGGGGTGGCGGCCGAGCGGACGTTGGCGGTGTTGTTCTCGGGTCAGGGGTCGCAGGCGTTGGGGATGGGGCGCGAGTTGCACGCCCGGTTCCCGGTGTTCGCGGCGGCGTTCGACGTGGTGGTGTCCGAATTGGATGGGCGTCTTGACGGTGGCCTGCGTGAGGTGATGTGGGGTTCGGACGCGGGGTCGTTGAACCGCACGGGGTGGGCGCAGCCCGCGTTGTTCGCGGTGGAGGTGGCGCTGTTCCGGCTGGTGGAGGCGCTGGGCATCGTGCCGGACTTCGTGGGTGGGCATTCGATCGGCGAGATCGCGGCGGCGCACGTGGCGGGTGTGTTGTCCCTTGTGGACGCTTGTGCGCTGGTGGCGGCGCGGGCCCGGTTGATGGAGGCGTTGCCGGGTGGTGGGGCGATGGTGGCGGTGCAGGCGTCGGAGGCCGAGGTGGTTCCGCTGCTGACGGAGGGGGTGTCGATCGCGGCGGTGAACGGGCCGGGTTCGGTGGTGGTGGCGGGGGTCGAGGTCGGGGTGGTGGCGGTCGCGGATCGGTTCACCGCGTTGGGGCGGCGGACGTCGCGGTTGTCGGTGTCGCACGCGTTCCATTCGCCGCTGATGGACCCGATGCTGGCCGAGTTCGGTGCGGTGGTGGCCGGGCTGTCGTTCGGGAAGCCGACGATTCCGGTGGTGTCGAACCTGACCGGCGAGGTGGTCACGGGCACCGAGTTGGGCGAGCCCGAGTACTGGGTGCGGCACGTGCGCGAGTCGGTCCGGTTCGCCGATGGCGTGGCCGCGCTGACCGAGGCGGGCGTGTCGGCGGTGCTGGAACTCGGTCCGGGCGGCGTGCTGTCGGCGATGACCGCCGAGCTGATGGCCGACGATGCCGTTGTGGTGGCGGCGTTGCGCCGCGACCGTGGCGAGGAGGAGACGCTGGTCGCCGCGGTGGCCGGGCTGCACGTCGCGGGCGTGCCCGTCGAGTGGGCCGGGGTGTTCGACGGCACGGGCGCGGCCCGGGTGGACCTGCCGACGTATGCCTTCCAGCGCGAGCGGTTCTGGCCGTCGGGCGCGCGAATGGGCGTGGTGGACGCGGCCGGACTGGGGGTGGCCTCGGCGGGACACCCGCTGTTGGGCGCCACGGTGGCGATGGCGGGTTCGGACGAGGTGGTGCTGACCGGACAGGTGTCGCCCGCGACCCACCCGTGGCTGGCGGATCACCGGATCGGTGGCGTGGTGTTGTTCCCCGGCACCGGTTTCCTGGAGTTGGCGGTCCGCGCGGGCGACCAGGTCGGGTGTGCCAGGGTCGACGAGTTGACGCTGGTGGTGCCGCTGGTGCTGACCGCGCGGGACGCGGTGCAGGTGCAGGTGCGGGTGGGTGCCCAGGACGACTCCGGTCGCAGGCCGCTCACTGTCCACTCGCGACTCATGGGCGCCGGGGACCAGGAGTGGACACTGCACGCGTCGGGCGGACTGCTGCCCGACGAGACCGAGGTCGCGGCCTTCGACACGACCGAGTGGCCGCCCGCCGACGCCGAGCCGGTCGACCTGGACGACTTCTACGCCCGGTACGCCAAGCGCGGCTTCGTCTACGGGCCGGTGTTCCGGGGACTGCGGTCGCTGTGGCGGCGCGCGGGCGAGGTGTTCGCCGAGGTCGCGCTGCCCGACGAGGTGCGCGACGCGGCCGCGTTCGGGCTGCACCCGGCGCTGCTGGACGCGGCGCTGCACTCGACGGCGCACGTCGAGGGCATCGGCGCCGGTGTGCTCCCCTTCGAGTGGAGCGGGGTGTCGCTGCACGCCGATGGCGCGCCGCTGCTCCGGGTCCGGGTGAGTCCGAACGGGACGAACGCGATCTCCCTCGCCGCGGTCGACGCCCACGGCGCGCCCGTCATCACGGTGGAATCCCTCGGGATGCGCGCCCCCGCCGCAGTGGCGCGGTCGGACCGCGCCGCGCGGGACTCACTGTTCCGATTGGACTGGATTCCCGCCCCGGCCGACCCGGAGTTGGTCGCCGGGGTGCGGTGGGCGATCATCGGTTCGGACGATTTCGATCTGGCGAGCACGATGTACCGGGCAGGCGAGACCATCGCCGCCTACGCGGACACCATCGCCGGGGCGGTCAGCGAGCGCGCCATGGTGCCGGAGGTCTTCCTGGTCCCGGTTCTCGGCGGCCGCGACCCGGAGTCGGCGCACGCGGTCACGACCAGGGTTCTCGGTCTCCTGCAGGAGTTCCTGGCCGATGACCGGCTCGCCGACTCGCCGATGGTGATTATCACCAGGGGGGCCACGACCGGCGACGACCTCGCCGCGGCCGCGGTGTGGGGGCTGGTGCGCTCCGCGCAGTCGGAGAACCCGGGCAGGCTGCTGCTGGTGGACCTGGACGGCACCGACGTGTCGACCGCGGCGCTGCCCGCGGTGCTGGCCTTCGAGGAGCAGCAGGTCGTGGTGCGGGCAGGTGCGGCGCGGGTCGGCCGGTTGGCGTCGATGGTGTCGGGGGCCGGTCTGGTTCCGCCCGCGGGTGGGCCGTGGCGGCTGGATTCGGTGAAGAAGGGAAGCTTGGACGGGCTGGCCCTGCTGCCGTGTCCGCAGGTGTTGGAACCGTTGGCGGCGCACGGTGTGCGGGTGCGGGTCGCGGCGGCCGGGATGAACTTCCGCGATGTGGTCAACGCGTTGGGCATGTACCCCGGTGACAATGTGCTGTTCGGCGCGGAGGCGGCCGGTGTGGTGGTGGAGACCGGGTCGGCGGTGACCGGTCTGCGGCCGGGGGACCGGGTGTTCGGGATGTTCTCGGGCGGGTTCGGCCCGCTGGCGGTCGCCGACGAGCGGTATCTGGCCGAGGTGCCGGACGAGTGGTCGTGGGAGACGGCGGCGACGGTGCCGTTGGTGTTCTTGACCGTCTACTACGCGTTGGTGGACTTGGCGGGGTTGCGGGCGGGGGAGAAGGTGTTGGTGCACGCGGGTGCCGGTGGTGTCGGTATGGCGGCGATCCAGCTTGCCCGTCATCTCGGCGCCGAGGTGTACGCGACGGCCAGTGAGTCCAAATGGGACACTCTGCGGGCGCTGGGCGTGCCGGATGACCACATCGCCTCCTCGCGCACGACGGAGTTCGAGCGGCGCTTCGGCGGGGTCGATGTCGTGCTCAACGCGTTGGCGGGGGAGTTCGTGGACGCGTCGTTGCGGTTGCTCGGTCCGGGTGGGCGGTTCCTGGAGATGGGCAAGACCGACATTCGTGACGCGGCCGGTCTGCCGGAGGTGTCCTACCGGGCGTTCGACCTGGCGGAGGCGGGTCCAGCGCGCACTCGGGAGATGCTGCGCGAGGTGCTCGACCTGTTCGGTCGGGAGGTGTTGCGGCCGCTGCCGGTGGCGAGTTGGGATGTGCGTCGGGCACCGGAGGCGTTCCGGTTCATGAGTCAGGCCAAGCACGTCGGCAAGATCGTGTTGACCATGCCCCGCCAGTGGGACCCCGAGGGCACCGTGCTGATCACCGGCGGCACCGGCAGCCTCGGCGGCCTGCTCGCCAGGCACCTGGTCGCCGAACACGGCGTCAAACACCTGCTCCTGGTGTCCCGCAGCGGTGTGGACGCCGAGGGCGCGTTGGCGACGCAGGCCGAGCTGACCGCGCACGGCGCCGAGGTGACCGTCGCCGCGTGCGACGTCACCGACCGCGCCGCGCTGGCCGGGCTCCTCGCGGCGATTCCGGCCGCGCACCCGCTCACCGCGGTGGTGCACACCGCGGGCGTGCTCGACGACGGTCTCGTCGGGTCGCTGACACCGCGGCGGTTGGCCGAAGTGTTGCGGCCCAAGGTGGACGCCGCCTGGCATCTGCACGAGCTGACCCGCGAGCACGACCTCGCCGCGTTCATCCTGTACTCGTCGGTGTCCGGCGTGATGGGCGCTCCCGGCCAGGGCAACTACGCCGCGGCCAACGCGTTCCTCGACGCGCTCGCCCAGCACCGCCGCGAGCTGGGCCTGCAGGCGACCTCGCTCGCCTGGGGCGCCTGGTCCCCGGACGGCGGTATGACCAGCACGCTCAGCGCGGCGGACCTCGACCGGATGGAGCGCTCGGGCATGCCGCCGCTCTCGCCCACCCAGGGGCTGGCGCTGTTCGACGCCGCGATCGCGGGCGACGACGCGGTGGTGGTCCCGGTTCGGATCAACGCGGCCGAACTGCGGGCGCAGCGGCTGATCCCGCCGGTCCTCAAAGGACTGGTCACCGGCACCCGGCGCGCGGCCGCCGCCACGGGACAGTCCACCACCTCGCTGCGTGGCAGGCTCAAGGAGTTGGACGCCGCCGCGCGGGAGGACCTGCTGCGAGACCTGGTCGTGCAGCGCGCCGCCATCCTGCTCGGCCACGGTGACGCGGCCGCGATCGATCCCGAGCGCAACTTCCTCGAACTCGGCCTCGACTCGCTGATCGCCGTCGAGCTGCGCAACCAGCTCGGCGACCTGGTCGGCCTGCGCCTGCCGTCCTCGGTGATCTTCGACAGCCGGACGCCCGCCCAGCTCGCCCGGTGGCTGCAGGCCGAACTCGCGGATCAGCCGGACTCGCGCAACGCGCCGACGCGCGGCGCCACCATGGCGATGGGGGAGCACGCCGACGACACGATCCAGCGGCTGTTCTTCGCCGCCCTCAACGGCGGCAAGCAGGTCGAGGCCATGCGGATGCTGTCCGCGGTGGCGGCCACCCGGCCGAGCTTCCACTCGCCCGCGGAGCTGGACGAACTGCCCGCGGCGGTCACACTGTCCGACGGGCCGAGCGAGCCGCGGCTGATCTGCGTCAGCGCCCCCGGCGCGACCGGCGGCGTGCACCTGTACGCGCGGATCGCGGCGCACCTGCGCGGCAAGCGGCACGTCTCGGCGCTCCCGCTGGTGGGCTTCGCCCCCGGCGAGAGCCTGCCCGCCACGGCGGAGGCCGCGGCCAGGGTGATCGCCGAAAGCGCGTTGCAGGCCAGCGACGGCGACCCGTTCGTCCTAGTGGGACACTCGACCGGCGGCACCCTCGCCTATCACGCCGCGGGCGTGCTGGAACACGTCTGGGGCATCCGACCCGACGCGGTGGTCCTGCTGGACACGCTGAGCCTGAGTTACGACGGCAAGGACGGGGTGGACTTCGGCGACATCGGCCGGTACTACCTGGCCGACATCGATTCGCCGCTGGTCACCTTGCACAGCGCGCGGCTTTCCGCCATGGCGCACTGGTTCCTCCGGTTGACCGGCATGGACGTCGGTCCCACCACCGCCCCGACGCTGCTGGTCCGCTGCGCGGTGACGCCGGACGGCGAGGAGATCCCGTGGAACGAGCCGCCGGTGCCGGTGGACGCGATCCGCATGATCGACGCGGATCACCTGTCGCTGGCGGCGGAGCACTCGGCGCTGACCGCCGGGGTGCTCGACGAGTGGATCGGCACCATCGTCAGCGCCGCGGTCCGGGCTACCAGCGGACCGGCAAAGCCTTGAGGCCGAACAGGAGTCCGTCGTACTTGAACGGCAGGTCCTCGACCGGCTGGGCGAGCTTCATCGTCGGGATGCGCTCGAACAGCGTCCGGTACGCGATGTCGAACTCGGCCCGGACCAGGTGCTGGCCGAGGCACTGGTGCACGCCGTAGCCGAACGCGACGTGGTGGCGGGCGGAGCGGTCGGGGTCGAACTCGCTCGCGCGGTCGAAGACGGTGCCGTCGTGGTTGGCGGCGGCGACCAACGGCACGATGCCCTCGCCCGCCCGGATGAGCTGGCCGCCGATCTCGACGTCCTCGACCGCCACCCGCAGGGCGACCATGTCGGCGACGGAGTAGTAGCGCAGCAGTTCCTCCACCGCGCGCTCGTCGCCGATCCACTTCGGGTTCAGCAGCAGGGTCACCATGCCCAGCGCCATGTTGTTCGCCGTGGTCTCCTGGCCCGCGATGAGCAGCAGCATCGCGGCGCCGGACACCTCGACCGGGGTCATCGCCTCCGACGCCAGCATCACGCTGATCAGGTCGTCGCCGGGCCGCTTCTGCCTGACCCGGATCAGCCTGGCGAGGTAGCGCATGATCTGCCGGGTCGCGAGGTCGCGCTGCTCGTCGGTCGAGGTCAGCGTGACCAGGTCCTGGATGCGGGACTCGAAGAAGTCGCCGTCGACGCTCGGCACGCCCAGCAGCGCGGAGATGACCAGCGCGGGCACCGGCCCGACGAAGTCGGCGACCAGGTCCGCGGAGTCGCCCTTGGCTAGCATGGCGTCGATCCGGCCGTCGATGACCGCCTGGATCGCGGGCCGCAACTGCCGGATGCGCCGGACGGTGAACTCCGGGATGAGCGCCTTGCGGAACCGGTCGTGGTCAGGCGGGTCGACGCCGACGAACCAGCCGGGGATCTGGTCCTGCCCGGGCACCCCGCCGGTCTGCCCGACGCTGGGAAACCCCGCGTGCGCGGGATTGGAGCTGATCTTGGGGCTGGTGAGGACCGCGCGCACGTCCTCGTAGCGGGTGATCAGCCAGACCTTCGCCCCGGTCGGCATGGTGGACCAGACGAGTCCCTCCCGTTGCCGGTAGTCGTGGTACTGCTTCGGCGGGAAGGAGTCGCCGGGCTTGCGCAGCGGAAAGGGGACCAGGTTCGCGGTGTTCGACATCTCTGCGCTTCCATTCCGGGTCCTGAATCGGCGGGGCGTCGGCCCCGGCTGTGCCGCGAGACCAACACCACCGTGCGCGGTGTCGCAAGTCGCGGTCCGCCGCGCACTTCAGGTCGAGAGGATTCCCTAGTTTCCGCGCGTCGCGGGGGTCCGGTCCGCTGTGGACGATCACGGGTTCTAAGGGATTTCGTCTTGTTCTGCTGTCGTGCCGGGTGTGGGGTAGTGGGTGGCGTGCCCTGGGCAGGCCACGAGCACACGACGACCTTGACGTGCGACCCGGAGAGAGCCCGATGACCAGCTCCACCAGCCAATACGTCGAGGCACTGCGCGCGTCTCTCAAGGAGATCGAGCGGCTGCGCAAGCAGAACCAGCAGCTCGTCGCGGCGGCGGGGGAGCCGATCGCCGTCGTGGGCATCGGCTGCCGGTTCCCGGGCGGCGTGCGGTCCCCCGAGGACCTGTGGCGGCTGGTGGCCGAGGGCCGCGACGAGATCTCCGCGTTCCCGGCCGACCGCGGCTGGGACCTCGACGCCCTGGCCGGTTCGGGCGAGGGCGGCAGCGGGACCATGGCGGGCGGGTTCCTGGCGGACGCGGCCGAGTTCGACGCCGGATTCTTCGGGATCTCCCCGCGCGAGGCCGTGTCGATGGACCCGCAGCAGCGGCTGCTGCTGGAGATCTCGTGGGAGGCGCTGGAGCGGGCGGGGATCGACCCGGCGGTGCTGCGCGGCAGCCAGACCGGCGTGTTCGTCGGGACCACCGGGCAGGACTACGCCACGGTCGTGATGAACTCCGACGAAGAGGTGGGGGTCTACGCCAGCACCGGGTTCGCGGCGAGCGTCATCTCCGGGCGGCTGTCCTACACCCTCGGCTTCGAGGGCCCCGCGGTGACCGTGGACACCGGCTGTTCGTCGTCGCTGGTCGCGATGCACTGGGCGGTGCAGGCGCTGCGCGGCGGCGAGTGCTCGCTCGCGCTGGCGGGCGGCGCGTCGGTGATGACCACGCCCGCTCCGTTTCTCGCGTTCACCGCGCAGGGCAGCGGATTGGCCGCGGACGGCCGGTGCAAGCCGTTCGCCGAGTCCGCCGACGGCACCGGCTGGTCCGAGGGCGGCGGCGTGGTGGTGCTGGAGCGGCTCTCGGACGCGCAGCGCAACGGGCACCCGGTCCTCGCGGTGCTGCGCGGCAGCGCGATCAACCAGGACGGCGCGTCGAACGGGCTGACCGCGCCGAACGGCCCGGCGCAGCAGCGGGTGATCCGCGCCGCGCTGGACAACGCCCGGCTGACCCCGGACCAGGTCGACGCGGTCGAGGCGCACGGCACGGGCACCACGCTGGGCGACCCGATCGAGGCGCAGGCGGTGCTGGCCGTCTACGGGCAGCACCGGGAACAGCCGCTGTGGCTGGGTTCCATCAAGTCGAACATCGGCCACACCCAGGCGGCGGCCGGTGTGGCAGGCGTGCTCAAGATGATCATGGCGATCCGGCACGGGGTGCTGCCCAAGACGCTGCACGCGGACGAGCGTTCGTCGCATGTGGACTGGTCGGCGGGCGCGGTCGAGCTGCTCACCGAGGCGCGGCCGTGGGCCGACACCGGCAGGCCGCGGCGGGCGGGTGTCTCCGCGTTCGGCATCAGCGGCACCAACGGGCACCTGATCGTCGAGCAGGCCCCGGCGCCCGCCGACGTGGCACAGGTGGAACCCGTTGTGCGGCCCGGGGTTGTGCCGTGGCCGGTGTCCGGCCGGACCGAGGCCGCGCTGGCGGCCCAGCTCGATCGGCTCCGGTCGTTCGGCACCGCGCACCCCGACCTGTCCGCGCTCGACATCGGCCACTCGCTGGCGGCGGGTCGGTTCGCGTTCGAACACCGCGTCGTCCTGCTGGGGGACGCCGAGTTGGCCCAGGGCGTGGCCACGGACCGGTCCGTGGCGGTGCTGTTCTCCGGCCAGGGTTCGCAGCGCCTCGGCATGGGCAGTGAGCTGGCCGAGCGGTTTCCCGTGTTCGCGGCGGCGTTCGACGCCGTGGTGTCCGAATTGGACGGACACCTGCCCGGCTCGCTGCGCGCTGTCATGTGGGGGTCGGACGCCGAGCTGCTGAATCGGACGGAGTGGGCGCAGCCCGCGCTGTTCGCGCTGGAGGTGGCGCTCTACCGGTTGGCCGAGTCGTTCGGGATCACGCCGGACTACCTGGCCGGGCACTCGATCGGCGAGGTCACGGCCGCACATGTGGCAGGCGTTCTGTCCCTTGTGGACGCTTGTGTGCTGGTGGCCGCGCGGGCCCGGCTGATGCAGGCGCTGCCGACCGGCGGGGCGATGGTGGCGGTGCGGGCGGCCGAGGCCGAGGTCGTCCCGCTGCTGACGCCCGAGGTGTCGATCGCGGCGGTCAACGGGCCGAATTCCGTTGTCGTCGCGGGAGAAGAAGCCGCGGTGTCGGCGGTGGCGGACGTGTTCGCCGCGCAGGGCCGCAAGACCTCGCGGCTGTCGGTGTCGCACGCGTTCCATTCGCCGCTGATGGAGCCGATGCTGGACGGGTTCCGCCGCGCGATCGAGGGCCTGTCGTTCGGCGAGCCGAGCATTCCCGTGGTGTCGAACCTGACCGGCCGGGTGGCGACCGCCGCGGAGCTGGGCTCGCCGGAGTACTGGGTGCGCCACGTACGCGAGGCCGTCCGGTTCGCCGACGGCATCGCGGCCCTGCGGGCGGCGGGCGTGGACGCCCTGCTGGAACTGGGGCCGGACGGCGTGCTTTCCGCGCAGGCACAGGAGTGTCTCGGCGACGACGCCGCGCACGTGCCCGCGGTTCCGCTGCTGCGCAAGGACCGCGCCGAGGAGACCGCCGCCGTCACCGCGCTGGCCCGGCTGCACGTCGCCGGGGTGCCGGTCCGGTGGACCGAGCTGTTCGCGGGGTCCGGCGCCCGCCGCGTCGACCTGCCCACCTATGCCTTCCAGCGCAACCGGTACTGGCCCGCGCCGTCGATGCGGACCGGCGACCCGTCCGGTCTCGGCATGACCGCGGCCGGGCACCCGCTGCTCGGCGCGGCGGTGGAACTGGCCGACGGCCAGGGTGCGCTGTTCACCAGCAGGCTGTCGGTGCAGACCCACCCGTGGCTCGCCGACCATGCTGTCATGGGCCGGATTCTGTTCCCCGGCACCGGTTTCGTGGAACTGGCGTTCCGGGCCGCCGACGAGGTCGGGTATGGCAGGGTCGAGGAGCTGACCCTCGCCGCGCCGCTGGTGCTGCCCGAGCGCGGCGGCGTGCAGGTGCAGTTGCGGGTCGGGCCAGCCGACGCCGCGGGACGCCGCGCGATGCGGGTCGATTCGCGGCCCGAGGGGGCCGTCGACCTGCCGTGGACGCCGCACGCCACCGGAGTGCTCGGCCCGGTGTCGGCCGCTGCCGACACCGGGTTCGACGCCACCGAGTGGCCGCCCGCCGGCGCCGAGCCGGTGGACATCGACGGGCTCTACGCGGGCCTCGCGGCGGCCGGATTCGACTACGGGCCGGTGTTCCAGGGCCTGCGCAAGGTGTGGCGGCGCGACGAGGAGGTGTTCGCCGAGGCGGCCCTGCCGGGCGCGGTCGAGGGCACCGTCAGCGCGTTCGGCCTGCACCCCGCGCTGCTCGACGCGGCCCTGCACGCGGTCGCGTTCGCCGACCTCGGCGCGATCAGCCGGGGCGGGCTGCCGTTCTCCTGGGAAGGCGTGACGCTGCGGGCGTGCGGCGCCTCGACCGTGCGCGCCCGGCTGCGCCGCGGCGGCGAGGACTCGGTGTCGATCGAGGTCGCGGACACCGCGGGCGAGTCGGTCGCGTCGATCGAGTCGCTGGTCGTGCGGACGGTGCCGGTCGACCAGCTCAGCGACGCGGGCCTGGTCGACCGCGACTCGCTGTTCGGCGTCGAGTGGACCGCGGTCGGCCCCGGGTCCGCGGGTGTCGACGCGGTGGCAGTGGTGGGCGCGGATGTGTTGGGACTGGCGGATTCCGAGCTGCCCGCGTACGCGGACCTGGCGGCGCTGTCCGAGCCGGTCCCGGCCGTGGTGCTGGTCGGACTGGTGAGCGATCCGGGCGGCGACGTCGTCGCCGCGACGCACGAGCTGACCACGCGGGTGTTGGGCCTGGTGCAGCAGTGGCTTGCCGAGGACCGGTTCGCCGACGCCCGGCTGGTGTTCGTCACCCGCCGCGCGACCGACGGCGCCGACCTGGCCGCGGCCGCCGCGCGGGGCCTGGTGCGCTCCGCGCAGTCGGAGAACCCCGGCCGGTTCGGTCTGGTCGACCTCGACGGCGACGCGGTCTCCCGCTCGGCGCTGGCGGTCGCGCTCGCCGTGGACGAGCCGGAACTCGCGGTGCGCGGCGGGCAGGTGCGCGGCGCTCGGCTGGTCCGCGTCCCGACCTCGCGCGAGCCGATCGAGTGGGACCCCGAGGGCACCGTGTTGATCACGGGCGGTACGGGCGGCCTTGGTGCGGTGCTGGCCCGGCACCTGGTGGCCGAGCACGGAGTGCGGCACCTGCTGCTGCTCAGCAGGCGCGGCCTCGACGCGCCGGGCGCGGAGGACCTGCGCGCCGAACTGGCTGCCGCGGGCGCCGAGGTGACCGTCGCGGCCTGCGACGCGGCCGACCGGACCGCGCTCGCCGCCGTCCTCGCGAGCACGCCCGCCGCGCACCCCGTGCGCGCGGTCGTGCACACCGCGGGCGTGCTGGACGACGGGGTGATCGAGTCCCTGACGCCCGAGCGGGTGGCCACGGTGCTCGCGCCGAAGGTCGACGCGGCGTGGCACCTGCACGAGCTGACCGCCGACCTGCGCGTGTTCGCCTTGTTCTCCTCCGCCGCGGGCACTTTCGGCAGCCCCGGGCAGGGCAACTACGCGGCGGGCAACGCCTTCCTCGACGCCCTCGCGGCGGCCCGGCAGGCGCACGGCCTGCCCGCGGTGTCGCTGGCCTGGGGCGCGTGGGACACCAGCATCGGCATGACGGCCACGCTGAGCGCGGCAGACGTCGAGCGGATGGCAGGCTCGGCCGCCCCGCCGCTGTCGGTGGCCCAGGGCTCGGCGCTGTTCGACGCCGCCCTGGCGGCAGGCGAGCCGATGGTGCTGCCGATCCGGCTCGACCTGCCGGTGCTGCGCGCCCAGGGCGAGATCCCGCCGCTGCTGCGCGGCCTGATCCGCACCAGCGCCCGGCGCTCGGTCGCCGCGGTGCCCGCCACCGTCGACGGGCTCGTGCGGCGGCTGGCCGGGCTCGGCGCGCAGGAGCGGCACGAGGCCGTGCTCGACCTGGTGCGCCGCCAGGTCGCGCTGGTGCTCGGGCACCTGGGCGGCGACGCCGTCGACCCGACCCGGGCGTTCCAGGACCTGGGGTTCGACTCGCTGACCGCGGTCGAGCTGCGCAACCGGCTCAGCGCGGAGACCGGGCTGCGGCTGCCCGCGACGCTGATCTTCGACTACCCGACCACGGCCGCGCTGACGAGCTACCTGCTCGACGAGGTGTTCGGCTCCGAGGCCGCCCCGCGGGTGCCCGCGCGGGCACTGCCGCCGGTCGCCGACGACCCGATCGTGATCGTCGGCATGGCCTGCCGCTACCCCGGCGGGGTCACCTCGCCCGACGACCTGTGGAAGCTGCTGATCGACGGCGGCGACGCCGTGACGGCCTTCCCGACCAATCGCGGCTGGGACGTGGATTCCCTCTACGACCCCGATCCCGACCACCCCGGCAAGACCCACGTCGTCGAAGGTGCCTTCCTGCACGACGCGCCGTGGTTCGACCCGGCGTTCTTCGGGATGAGCCCGCGCGAGGCGTTGGCCACCGACACCCAGCAGCGGCTGCTGCTGGAGGTGTCCTGGGAGGCGATCGAGCGGGTCGGCATCGACCCGGCGACCCTGCGCGGCAGCCAGACCGGCGTGTTCGCGGGCATCATGTACAGCGACTACATCACCCTGCTCGACGGCGGCGACTTCGAGGGCTTCCAGGGCAGCGGCAGTTCGCCGAGCGTCGCGTCCGGCCGCGTGTCCTACACCTTCGGCCTCGAAGGTCCCGCGGTCACCGTCGACACGGCGTGCTCGTCGTCGCTGGTGGCCATGCATCTTGCCGCACAGGCGTTGCGCAGCGGGGAGTGCTCGCTCGCGTTGGCGGGCGGGGTCACCGTGATGTCCACGCCCGGCCCGTTCGTGGAGTTCTCCCGCCAGCGCGGCCTCGCCGGCGACGGGCGCTGCAAGTCGTTCTCCGAGTCGGCCGACGGGGTCGGCTGGGCCGAGGGCATCGGCATGCTGGTGCTGGAGCGGCGCTCGGACGCCCGGCGCAACGGGCACCCGATCCTGGCCGTGCTGCGCGGTTCCGCGGTCAACCAGGACGGCGCGTCGAACGGGATGACCGCGCCGAACGGTCCGGCGCAGCAGCGGGTGATCCGCCAGGCGCTCGCGAGCGCCGGTCTGTCCACTTCGGACGTCGACGTGGTCGAGGGGCACGGCACCGGCACCACGCTGGGCGACCCGATCGAGGCGCAGGCGCTGCTGGCCACCTACGGCCGCGACCGCGACCCGGACCGGCCGCTGCTGCTGGGCGCGATCAAGTCGAACATCGGGCACACCCAGGCGGCAGCCGGGGTCGCCGGTGTGATCAAGATGGTGCAGGCGATGCGGCACGGCGTGCTGCCCAAGACGCTGCACGTGACCACTCCGTCGTCCCATGTGGACTGGACCGACGGTGCCGTCGAACTCCTCACCGACACCGTGGCCTGGCCCGAGACCGGGAACCCGCGGCGCGCGGCGGTGTCCTCCTTCGGGATCAGCGGCACCAACGCGCACGTCATCGTGGAGCAGGCGGCGGCGCCGGTCGCCCCCGCGGCGCGGGCTTCTGGTGTGCTGCCGTGGGTCCTGTCGGGTCGGACGGCGGCCGCGGTGGCCGACCAGGCGGCCCGGCTGGCCGCCGCGCTGGACGGCACGGACGCCGCGCCCGCCGATGTGGCGCTGTCGCTGGCGACCGGCCGGTCCGGGTTCGAGCACCGCGCGGTGGTACTGGTCGGCGACGATGTGGACGCGGCCCGCGGCCTTGCCGCGCTCGCGGCGGGCGAGCCGGACCCAGGCGTGGTCACCGGGTCGCTCGTGGCGGGGAAGACCGCGCTGCTGTTCGCCGGACAGGGCGCGCAGCGGCTCGGCATGGGCCGGGAGCTGCACGCCAGGTTCCCCGTGTTCGCCGAGGCGTTCGACGCTGCGGTGTCCGAATTGGACGGACACCTGGGCGCGTCGCTGCGGGACGTGGTCTGGGGTGACGACGCGGATCTCCTGGGGCAGACGGGGTTCGCCCAGCCCGCGCTGTTCGCGGTCGAGGTCGCGCTCTACCGGCTGGTCGAGTCGTTCGGCGTCCGGCCGGACTTCCTCGCGGGCCACTCCATCGGTGAGATCGCCGCCGCGCACGTGTCCGGCGTGCTGTCCCTTGTGGACGCGTGCGCGCTGGTGGCGGCCCGCGCGACGCTGATGCAGGCACTGCCCGCGGGCGGCGCGATGGTGGCCGTGCGGGCGACCGAGGACGAGGTCGCCGCGCTGCTGACCGACGAGGTCTCGATCGCCGCCGTCAACGGGCCGGACTCGGTGGTCGTCGCGGGCGCCGAGGACGGCGTGCTCGCGATCGCGGACGCCTTCGCCGCGCGGGGCCGCAAGACCTCGCGGCTGTCGGTGTCGCACGCGTTCCACTCAGCCCTGATGGAGCCGATGCTCGACGGGTTCCGGCGCGTCGTCGAGGGCCTGTCGTTCGCCGAGCCGCGCATCCCGATCATCTCCACCCTGACCGGCGCGGCCGCCACCGCCGAGGTGTCCACACCGGACTACTGGGTGCACCACGTCCGCGCGGCCGTGCGCTTCGCCGACGCCGTGCGCACCCTGCACGCGGCGGGCGTGACGACCCTGGTCGAGATCGGGCCGGACGGTGTGCTTTCGGCCATGGCACGGCAAGCACTGCCCGACGACGCCGACACCGTGGTGACCCCGGTGCTGCGCAAGGACCGCGACGAGGAGACCGCGCTGGTCACCGCGCTGGCCCGGCTGCACGTCGCGGGTGCCCCGGTCGACTGGACGCCGACGTTCGCGGGCGCGCGCCGGGTCGACCTGCCGACCTACGCCTTCCAGCACGAGTGGTTCTGGCCGTCTGGGCTGGTCGGCCTCGGCGACGCCGCCGCGGTCGGCATGACCGCCGCCGGACACCCGCTGATCACCGGCACCGTCGAGCTGGCGGGCGGCGAAGGCGTGCTGTTCACCGGCAGGCTGTCCCTGCGGTCGCACCCGTGGCTGGCCGACCACGCCGTGCGCGGCGTGGTCATCGTGCCCGGGACCGCGCTGGTGGAGATGGCCATCCGGGCGGGCGACGAGGTCGGCTGCGACCTGCTCGCCGAGCTGACCCTCGCCGCGCCGCTGGTGCTGCCCGAGCAGGGCGCGGTGCAGGTTCAGATCGCCGTCGGCGCGGCGGATGCGGCGGGCCGCCGCACCATCACCGTCCACTCGCGACCGGAGGGCGCCGTCGACGAACCGTGGCGCAGGCACGCCGCAGGCGTGCTCGACGTCGCGGGCGACCGACCGGACTTCGACACCGCCGTGTGGCCGCCCGCGGGGGCCGAGCCGGTGGACGTGACTGGGTGCTACGACGGGTTCGCCGAGGCCGGTTTCGGCTATGGGCCGGTGTTCCAGGGGCTGCGCGCGGTGTGGGTGCGCGGTGTCGAGGTGTTCGCGGAGGTGTCGCTGCCCGAGCAGGTCCAGGACGCGGGCGCGTTCGGCCTGCACCCGGCGCTGTTCGACGCGGGCCTGCACGCGATCGGCGTGGCCGGTCTGGCCACCGAGCCCGGCATGGTGCCGTTCTCCTGGGAGGGTGTCGCGCTGCACGGTGCGGGGGCCGCGGCGCTGCGCGTGCGGCTCACCCGGTCCGCCGACTCCGCCGACGATACGGTGTCGATCGTCCTCGCCGACACCGCGGGCGGCTTGGTCGCGTCCGTCGACGCGCTGGTGCTGCGCGCGTCCGCCGAGCAGCGGGCCACCGGCAACGACGCACTGTTCCGAGTGGACTGGACGCCCGTTCGCCGCGGGACCGCGGCCACCTCGTTCGCCGTCGTGGGCACGGACCCGTTCGGCCTGGGAGCGGCCCTGTCTGCCGAAGCCCACGCCGATCTCGACGCGCTCGCCGCCGTACCCGAGGTCGTGCTGGTTCCCTTGGCTGGCAACCCGGACGACGACGTGGTGGCCTCGACGCACGCGCTGATCGCGCACGCGCTCGGCCTGCTCCAGCGCTGGGTCACCGACGAGCGCTTCGCCGCCGCGCGGCTGATCGTGGTGACCTGCGGCGCGGTGTCCGGTGTGGACATCGCGGCCGCCGCGGTGCGGGGCCTGGTGCGCTCGGCGCAGTCGGAGCACCCCGACCGGATCACCCTGGTAGACCTCGACACGCCGGCCGCCGCACCGGTTCTGCCGCACGCCATGGCCACCGACGAGCCCGAACTGCGCGTCGTCGGTGACGAGTTGCTGGCCGCCCGACTGGCCCGCGTTTCGGCATCTGAGTCCGATGTGGACTGGGACCCCGATGGCACCGTGCTGATCACCGGGGGCACGGGCGGCCTCGGCGGCGTGGTGGCCCGGCATCTCGCCGAACGCGGCGTGCGGAACCTGGTCCTGGCGAGCAGGCGCGGTGCCGCGGCAGCCGGCGCGGCGGACCTCGTCGCGGAGTTGTCCGCGCGGGGTGCCGTGGTCGAGGTCGCGGCCTGCGACGTCGCGGATCGCGGCGCACTCGCCGCACTGCTGGGAAAGCACGCGGTCACGGCCGTGGTGCACACCGCGGGCATCGTCGACGACGGCGTGGTCGAGTCGCTGACGCCCGAGCGCGTCGCGGCCGTGCTGCGTCCGAAGGTGGACGCCGCCTGGCACCTGCACGACCTCACCCGCGACCTCGCCGCGTTCGTGGTGTTCTCCTCGGCCGCCGGGGTCTTCGGCTCCGCCGGACAGGGAAACTACGCCGCGGGCAACGCTTTCCTCGACGCGCTGGTCGCCCGGCGGCGCGCCGCCGGGCTGCCCGGAGTCGCGCTCGCCTGGGGTCCGTGGGCGCCCGAGGTCGGTATGACCGGCGCCCTCGGCGCGGCCGAGATGGAGCGGATCGCCCGCGCCGGAATGCCGCCACTGTCGGTCGAGCAGGGCCTCGCGCTGTTCGACGCCGCCGTCGCCGGGGCCGAGCCCGCGGTGCTCCCGGTCCGGCTCGACCTGCCCGTGCTGCGCGCTCAGGGCGACGTGCCGCCGCTGCTGCGCGGCCTCATCCGCACCCCGGTGCGCCGGGCCGCGGCGCGGATGTCCGACGCGGCGAAGGGTCTCGTCGCGCGACTGTCCGGGCTGGTCGAGATCGAGCGGCGCGAGTACCTGCTCGACCTGGTGCGCAGCCAGGTGGCGCTGGTGCTGGGGCACGCGGGCGGCGGCCAGGTCGACCCGACGCGGGCGTTCCAGGAACTCGGGTTCGACTCGCTCACCTCGGTGGAACTGCGCAACCGGCTCGCCACCGCGACCGGCCTGCGGCTGTCCGCCACGCTGGTGTTCGACTACCCGACCGCCGGGGCGATTTCGGCCTACCTGCACGAAGAACTCTTCAACTCCATTGTGGACACCGCGCTGCCGGTGCTGGCGTTGCCGTCGCTGACCGACGACCCGATCGTCGTGGTCGGCATGGCCTGCCGCTACCCCGGCGGCGTCCGCTCGCCCGAGGACCTGTGGCGGCTGGTCAGCGAGGGTACCGACGCGATCGCCGAGTTCCCGGCCAACCGCGGCTGGGACGTCGACTCGCTCTACGACCCGGACCCCGAGCACCTCGGCACCTCGTCCACCCGGCACGGTGGATTCCTGCACGACGCGGGCGAGTTCGACCCCGCCTTCTTCGGGATGAGCCCGCGCGAGGCGCTGGCCACCGACTCGCAGCAGCGGCTGCTGCTGGAGGTGTCCTGGGAGGCGGTCGAGCGGGCGGGCATCGACCCGGTCTCGTTGCGCGGCAGCCAGACCGGCGTGTTCGCGGGCGTGATGTACAACGACTACAGCTCGCTGCTCGACAGCGAGTACGAGGGGCACCTCGGCCAGGGAAGCGCGGGCAGCGTCGCGTCGGGCCGGGTGTCCTACACCTTCGGGTTCGAGGGTCCCGCGGTCACCATCGACACCGCGTGCTCGTCGTCGCTGGTGGCGCTGCACCTTGCCGCACAGGCGTTGCGCGGCGGCGAGTGCTCGCTCGCGCTGGCAGGCGGCGTGACCGTCATGTCGACCCCGGTCACCTTCGTCGAGTTCTCCCGCCAGCGTGGCCTGTCGCCGGACGGGCGCTGCAAGTCCTTCGCCGACGCCGCCGACGGCGTGGGCTGGGGCGAAGGCGTCGGCATGCTCGTGCTGGAGCGACGCTCCGACGCCGAGCGCAACGGACACCCGATCCTGGCCGTCGTTCGCGGGTCGGCGGTGAACCAGGACGGGGCGTCGAACGGCTTGACCGCGCCCAACGGCCCGTCGCAGCAGCGGGTGATTCGCCAGGCACTGGCCGCCGCCGGTCTGTCCACTTCGGACGTGGACGCGGTGGAGGCGCACGGCACGGGCACCACGCTGGGCGACCCGATCGAGGCGCAGGCACTCTTGGCGACCTACGGTCCCGACCGCGAGCACCCGCTGTGGGTGGGGTCGGTCAAGTCGAACATCGGCCACACCCAGGCCGCGGCGGGCGTCGCCGGGATCATCAAGATGGTGCAGGCCATGCGGCACGGCGTGCTGCCCAAGACCCTGCACGTGGACGCCCCGTCGTCACATGTGGACTGGTCGGCGGGCGATGTCGAGCTGCTGACCGACGCGATCTCGTGGCCCGCGGTGGACCGGCCCCGGCGCGCCGGGGTGTCGTCGTTCGGCGTGAGCGGGACGAACGCGCACGTCATCATCGAGGCGGGCGCCGAGATCGCGGCCCCGGTCGGGAAACCCGCCGTGTCGCCCACCGCGGTCCCGTGGGTCGTCTCGGCCAAGACCGAGGCCGCGCTGGACGCCCAACTCGACCGGGTCCGGTCCCTCACCAATATATCCACTGTGGACGTGGGCCTGTCGCTGGCCACCGGGCGGTCGGAGTTCGAGCACCGCGCCGTCCTGCTGAGCACGGCCGAGGGCGTGGTGACGGCCGCGCGCGGTGTGGCGGGAACGGGTCGGCTGGCGGTGCTGTTCTCGGGCCAGGGCGCGCAGCGGCTCGGTATGGGTCGGGAGCTGTACGCCAGGTTCCCGGTGTTCGCCGAGGCGTTCGACGCCGTGCTGGCCCACCTGGACGAATCGGTGCGCGAGGTGGTGTGGGGCGAGGACCCGGAGTTGGTGAACAGCACCGGCTACGCCCAGCCCGCGTTGTTCGCGATCGAGGTGGCGTTGTTCCGGCTCACCGAGTCTTTCGGGATCCGGCCGGACTACGTGGCGGGCCACTCGATCGGGGAAATCGCGGCCGCGCACGTCGCGGGCGTACTGTCCCTTGTAGACGCCTGTAGCCTGGTTTCGGCGCGTGCGTCCCTGATGCAGGCCCTCCCTGCCGGTGGCGCGATGGTCGCCGTGCGGGCCACCGAGGGCGAGATCCTTCCGCTGCTGACTCCGCGGGTCTCGATCGCCGCCGTCAACGGACCTGCCGCGGTCGTCGTCGCGGGCGACGAGGACGCGGTGTCGGCGCTCGCCCACCGCTGCGCGGAGTTGGGCCACAAGACCGCGCGACTGCGGGTGTCGCACGCGTTCCACTCGGCCCTGATGGACCCGATGCTCGACGGGTTCCGCGCCGCGGTGAGCGGCCTTTCGTTTGCCCCGCCCCGGATTCCGCTGGTGTCGACGCTGACCGGTGCGGTTGTCACCGACGAGCTGTGCGCACCCGAGTACTGGGTGCGCCACGTCCGCGAGGCCGTCCGGTTCGCCGACGGCATCGCGACCCTGCACGCGGCGGGTGTCTCGGCGTTCCTGGAGCTGGGGCCGGACGGCGTGCTGTCGGCGATGGCGCGGGAGTCGCTGCCCGTGGCCGCGGTCGTGGTTCCCTTGCTGCGCAAGGACCGCGCCGAGGAGCCTGCCGCGATCACCGCCCTCGCCGGGCTGCACGTGGCCGGGGTGCGGGTCGACTGGCGGGCCGCGTTCGCAGGCACGGGCGCACGCCGCGTGGATGTGCCCACCTACGCCTTCCAGCACGAGTGGATCTGGCCCGCCGCGTCCCCGGCGCGGCCGGGCGACATGCGGGCCGCCGGGCTCGGTGCGGCCGACCACCCGCTGCTCGGTGCCGCCGTCGAGCTGGCCGACGACGACGGGCTGGTGTTCACCGGCCTGCTGTCGATGCGGACGCACCCCTGGCTGGCGGACCATGTCATCGCGGGCTCGGTGCTGGTGCCCGGGACCGCGTTGCTGGAGTTGGCCGTCCGCGCAGGCGACGAGGTCGGCTGCGACCGGGTTGCCGAACTGACGCTCGCGGCACCGCTGGTGCTGCCCGAGCAGGGCGCGGTGCAGGTCCAGGTGCGCGTCGGCGGCGCCGATGACACCGGGCGCCGCGGTGTCGCCATCCACAGCAGGCACGACGGCGCCGTCGACTGGACCGCGATCGCCACCGGCGTTCTCGCCCCCGACGCCCACCGCCCGGCTGACGCGTTCGACGCCGCCGCGTGGCCGCCCGCCGGGGCCGATCCCGTTGACCTCACCGGTTTCTACGAGACGCGGGCCGCCCGCGGGTTCGACTACGGCCCGGTGTTCCAGGGTCTGCGTGCCGCGTGGCGGCGCGGCGCCGAGGTCTTCGCCGACATCGCGCTGCCCGAGCAGGTCCAGGACGCGGGCGCGTTCGGGCTGCACCCCGCGCTGCTCGACGCGGTCTTGCACGCCGCCGCGTTCGTCGACCTCGGCACGGACGGCGTGCCGTTCTCGTGGACCGACGTGTCCCTGCACGCGTCGGGCGCGTCGGCGGTGCGCGTGCGGGTGTCGCGGCGCGCCGACGACGCCGTGTCGATCGCCGTCGCGGACACCGCGGGCGCTCCCGTGGCGTCCGTGGACTCCCTTGTCGTCCGTCCACTGTCGACGGACGCCGTGGCGCCGAGCGACCTCTACGGTCTCGGGTGGACAGTGGTGCCCGCCGACGCCGGACTCGACCTCGGCTCGGTGGCACTGCTCGGGCCCGACGCGTTCGGACTCGCCGAGGCGCTGGACGTGCCGGTGGCGGCGTATGCGGACCTCGATTCGCTCGACGCGGCGCCGGACGTCGTGCTCGTCCCGCTCGTGGCCGCGCCGGGCGATGTCGTGGCCGCCACGCACGACCGCACGGCGCGGGTGCTGGACCTGGTGCAGCGCTGGCTGTCCGACGACCGGTTCACGGCCTCGCGGCTGGTTTTCCTTACCCGGGGCGCGATCGGCGTCGACGGCGCGGGGCCGACCGATCTGGCCGGTGCCGCCGCTTGGGGCCTGGTGCGCTCGGCCCAGTCGGAGCACCCCGGCCGGTTCGCGCTGATCGACCTGGACCCGGACGCCGTGGCGGGATCGCTCGGTTCCGCCCTGGGTGGCGACGAACCGCAGGTGGTCGTCCGCGGCGGTGTGGTGCGCGCCGGTCGCCTGGTGCGGATGCCCGCGATGGGCGGCGCGGCCTCGTGGCCGGTGTACGGGCAGGTGTTGATCACTGGTGGTACGGGTGGCCTGGGTGCCGTGGTGGCGCGGCATCTTGTTGCCGCGCACGGTGTTCGGGACCTGCTGCTGGTGAGCAGGCGCGGTGCGGCGGCCGTGGGCGCGGCCGAGTTGGTCGCCGAACTGGGTGAGCTGGGAGCGGCCGCTCAAGTGGTGGCCTGCGATGTCGCGGACCGAGGTGCGCTGGCGGAACTGTTCGACACCCACGCGGTGTCCGCCGTAGTGCACGCGGCGGGCGTGTTGGACGACGGGGTGATCGAATCCCTGACGCCGCAGCGTCTCGCGGCCGTTCTGCGGTCCAAAGTGGACGCCGCGTGGAACCTGCACGAGGTGGCGGGCGAACTGTCCGCGTTCGTGGTGTTCTCGTCGGTTGCGGGTGTGCTCGGCGCGGCGGGGCAGGGCAACTACGCGGCGGGCAACGCTTTCCTGGACGCGTTGGCACAGTACCGGCGAGACCTCGGCCTGCCGGGTGTCTCGCTGGCCTGGGGTCCGTGGACCACCGACGTCGGCATGACCGGCGGGGTCGACGTGGACCGGATGGCCCGGTCCGGGATGCCGCCGCTGTCGGTGGAACACGGTCTGGCGCTGTTCGACGCCGCGCTCGACTGCGGCGAGGCGGCGGTCGCGCCGGTCCGACTCGACCTGCCCGCGCTGCGCCTGCAGGGCGATGTCACGCCGATGTTGCGCGGTCTGCTGCGGATGCGGTCGCGCCGGTCGGTGGCAGGCGGTGCGAGCGCGACGGCCGGATTGGTGCGGCGGTTGGCCGCCCTCGGTGCGGCGGAACGCCAGGAGCAGGTGCTGGACCTGGTGCGCGCCGAGGTCGCGACGGTGTTGGGCCACGCGAGCGCGACGGCGGTCGACCCGACGCGGGCGTTCCGCGATCTGGGGTTCGATTCGCTGACGTCGGTGGAGTTGCGCAACCGGCTGACGGTGGTGTCGGGTCTGCGGTTGCCCGCGACCTTGGTGTTCGACTACCCGACCGCGTCGGTGTTGGCTGGGTATCTGTTGGGTGAGTTGTTTGGTGTGGAGTCTGGGTTGTCGGTTTCGGTGGGGTTGTTGCCGTCGTTGGTTGATGATCCGATTGTGATTGTGGGGATGGCGTGTCGTTATCCGGGT